>NZ_JACVTS010000006.1:0-264664 GCF_016624545.1 Erwinia sp. S38
CGGAGGGGCGGCGGCGGCGGTCCTCACGGTGGATTTATGGGGCCGGGCCGATAATCACCGATGACCCCGGAGGTCGTTTGGGCTTCCGGGGTCTGTCCTGCATCTTCCTTTCTGTTGTTTTCATCTCGATAAATTTCAGCGAAACGTTTCGAAAAATTAAAAATGATTATTTGCTCTCTTTCAGTGCATAAGTAACGAAAATATAAAGCGAATACTGTTTTCTTTTATTTAAACCAGTGTTACCGTCTTGCTTTACCTTGCTGAGACAGTCGCATGAAAAATCTCATTGCAGAATTACTGATCAGGCTTGCAGAAAAAGAAACGGAATCCAAAGAACTGGTTGCCCAGGTGGAAGCATTAGAGATTGTCGTAACGGCGCTGTTACGTAAAACTGATGCAGAACAGCTGCGCCAGATAAATGAAAGTATTGATTCAGCAATCCAGACGGCTTCCGATGGCGAACAGCAACATCCGGAAGATCTCACGCTGCTGCAAAGCTATATTCAACGTCTGCTGAATCACCCCCGCCAGTAATTATTTTAGACAGAAGCTTTACCCCCTGCGACGACGGAGACGCTGTCAGCCGCTGTGATGTTGAATGCAAATCTCAGCACTTTTCCTCGCCGAATAGCAAAGCCGTGCCACACTTTACCCGTACTGAAAACAATAAGGGATGGGAAGAGTATGAAGATGAAAATGACGATCGCAATATTAATGCTATCGGCCGTCGCGGCGGGCTATGCGGGAGCTGCTGAGAAAACCGCACAGCAGCAAAAAATGACGGTTTGCAATCAGCACGCCGGCGAAAAAGGGTTGAAAGGCGATGATCGCAAAGCGTTTATGAGTAACTGTCTGAAAAAAGACGCAAAAGCTGAGGGAATGACGCCGCAGCAGATGAAAATGAAAACCTGTAATGCTGACGCAAGCCAAAAAGAACTGAAAGGCGATGCGCGTAAAGCCTTTATGAGTACCTGTCTGAAGAAAAGTTAACCGTCTACCAGACAAGTATACAGGACCATTCTAAATTAAGCGGCCACTCAGGCCGCTTATCTAAACCGCTATTAAACCGATAATCATTCACTGTTTCATGTCATCAATTTTGGCACTGGCGGATTAATTATTCCTGTTGCCTCTTATTAGAATTCCAGGCTTCACATTCTTTCCTGCGTGATCCGGGAGCACCGTACTCCTGTGTTTAACGTGGGCGTAAGCTAAGGAAGACTGACATGGTGGCTTTAATTATTATTGGTATCTTTGTGATTAGCGTTATCTATGCGCATTCGCGAGGCGCGGAAAAGCAGAAGTTCTCCAGGCAACTGTTCGACCACTCAACCTTCATGGCACCGGTAAATATGTTTATGACCGGTTTTTCTAAACTCCCCGCAAAGCAGCCCTACTTCGATCCTGCTGAATTCCCTGAGCTACAGCAGATAACCGACAACTGGCAGGCAATTCGTCAGGAGGCGCTGCAGCTTCAGGATCATATCAAAGCTTCGCAGACTCAGCAGGATGCAGGTTTTAACACCTTCTTTAAGCGTGGCTGGAAGCGTTTTTACCTCAAATGGTATGGCGATGCGCACCCTTCAGCGACGTCGCTTTGCCCGGTTACCAGTGAGCTGTTGAGTAAGATCCCTTCAATTAAAGCGGCCATGTTCGCCGAACTGCCTCCAGGGAGCCATTTGGGAAAACACCGCGATCCCTACGCGGGGTCCGTGCGTTATCACCTTGGGCTGGTAACGCCGAACGACGATCGCTGCTTTATTGAGGTCGACAGAGAGCGCCATAGCTGGCGCGATGGTGAGGCGGTACTGTTTGATGAAACCTACGTTCACTGGGCGCAGAATAAGACGGAGCAGACGCGCATTATCCTTTTTTGCGATATTGAACGCCCGATGAAATGGCGCTGGGCGCAGGCGGTGAATCATTGGGTCGGAGCGACGCTGATGTCTGCCGCCAGTTCGCCTAATGATGAAAACGATCGGGTTGGGGGGATTAATCGCATCTTTAAGTACGTCAACCGCCTGCGGGATGCCGGTCAGCGGCTAAAAAAACGTAATCGCAAGCTTTACTACTGGGTTAAGCACGGACTTATTGCGTTGATTTTTGCCATTATTATCGTGCCTGGCCTGATTCTTTAGTTCTCCGTTGGGCGGCGATATTTTACGCGGCGAGTAACATACGGGTTACTCGCCCTGGTTCGCGTAAAAATGAGAAAGTAAATTACGCCCGGCTCATCCGATCCGATTTAGCCATGCACTGCTGCATTGCTTCGATAACGGCAGCACGGAAGCCTTTCTCTTCCAGCACTTTTACCGCTTCGATAGTGGTACCGCCAGGAGAGCAAACCATATCTTTCAGTTCGCCCGGATGTTTACCGGTTTCCAGCACCATCTGCGCGGAGCCTTTTACTGCCTGGGCAGCGAAACGATAGGCCTGCGCGCGCGGCATTCCGCCCAGCACTGCCGCATCCGCCATCGCTTCAATAAACATAAACACGTAGGCCGGTGCCGAACCGCTTACGCCAACAACGGAATGGATCAGGTATTCCGGCACCAGTTCGGCTTTGCCAAAACCGTTAAAAATCTCAACGACTTCTTTCGCTTCCTCATGGGAAACCAGTACGTTTGGCGTCACCGACGTCATGCCTTCGTTAACCAGCGACGGCGTGTTCGGCATGACGCGAATAATTTTGCGGTCGTGGCCCAGCACGCTGGCCAGCGAGTCGAGCGTCACGCCCGCGGCGATAGATACCACAACGCTCTCTTTATTCAGGCTGTTGGCAATGTCCTTCAGTACGTTGAGGATGACGTTAGGTTTCACCGCACCAAACAGAATATCGGCCTCACGGGCGACGTCTTCCGCGCTTGCGGCCGGGGTAATGCCATACTGCTCCTGCATCATTTTATTGGTTGCCGGTTTGCGGTCGTAAACCCAGATATTCTCCGGCGTAACCTGCCCGGCGGCGACCAGTCCTGCAATGATAGCTTTCGACATATTGCCGCAGCCAATAAAACCGATTTTCTTGTCCACCATATTCTCCCTGCGAGTTCTGTAAAAAATGTGTGTGCTTATCTCATCCCTCCACCTTAACGCAGCTTTGAGCAGGCTTAAACCGAAAGGTTTTGGCCGAGTACCGTTCAGGCTAATTGGTGGGGTGTCGCAGATTAAGTTTGCCATTCGGCAAAAGAATGGGAAGATCGGTCTTATTATCAATTTTCAACGAAAGGAAGTGGTGATGCCAATCTGGGTAGATGCCGATGCGTGTCCAAAAGTAATCAAAGAAGTGCTGTACCGCGCGGCGGATCGTGAGCAGGTGATGGTGACGCTGGTAGCGAATCAGTCGCTCAGCGTACCGCCGTCGCGTTTCCTTCGTACGCTGCGAGTCGCACCTGGTTTTGACGTCGCTGATAATGAAATTGTCCAGCGCGCAGAAGCGGGCGATTTGGTGATTACCGCCGATATCCCACTGGCAGCGGAAGTGATGGAAAAAGGTGCCGTGGCACTCAATCCTCGCGGCGAACGTTACAGCGAGGCGACTATCCGCGAGCGCCTGACGATGCGTGATTTTATGGATACGATGCGGGCCAGCGGAGTGCAGACCGGTGGGCCGTCAACATTGAACCAGCGCGATCGTCAGGCCTTTGCTAACGAGCTGGACAAATGGCTACAGCAGCAAAAAAGGGCAAAATAGGCCCAGTGTAATTTATTTTTTACACATAATTTTTCATTTAAAACAGTGGTTTGTTTGTATTTTACTTTAACCTGACTGTAAATAAAACGTTACTGGTGGTTCCGGCAGAAAATGTCCGGTATTATGCCCGGCATTGTTCATTATTCCGCTTTGTTAGGAAAGTCCTGCTATGTCATTACCCATCTATCTCATCGGCGCTCGCGGCTGCGGGAAAACTACCGTTGGCCAGGCTTTGGCTGCGGCACTGGGTTATGACTTCTGCGATACCGACTATTATCTGCAACAGGTTAGCGGTAAGACCGTGGCGGAAATCGTTGCGGAAGAAGGATGGCCCGGCTTTCGCAGCCGTGAGTCTGCCTCGTTGATTGCTGTTACCGCGCCCGGCAAGGTGATCGCCACCGGTGGAGGCATGATTCTGGCTGCCGAGAATCGTCAGTTTATGCACGATAACGGGCACGTGATTTATCTCAACGCGCCGGCTGAAATTCTGGCCTCGCGGCTGGAAGCCTATCCTGAAAATGCGCAGCGCCCAACGCTGACCGGTCGTCCCATCGCTGAAGAAATGGCCGAGGTGCTTGCGGCCCGTGACCAGCTCTACCGGCAGGCTGCGCATCATATTGTTGATGCGATGCAGTCCCCGGAAGCCGTTGTGCAGCAGATCGTTAGCGCACTCTCGTTGGCCTGCGCCAGCTGATTTTCTTTGCCGCTCAGCGGTACGGATAATTCTGCTTCTCCTCCCTCCCGGCGTTAAGCCGCTGATAATGTCTATAATTACATCAGGTCCGGATACGGATCTGACTTCGTAGAGATATCAGCGGCTCAGATCGCTAACCACAGGAGGGAACGTGATATGCCAGGTAAACCACCCTATCCACGCCATGCCTCGGTTGTGCCGGTGAACAAGGGCGCACCCGACAATACCGTCATCTGGTACGAACTGCGTGCCGATCATCCTAAGCCAGATTCCCTGATCAGCGAGCACGAAACCGAACAGGAAGCGCTGGATGCCAAAGCGCGATACGAAGATCGTTCTAAAGAGTAAGCGCCGGGCAGGGATGCCGTATTACGATTTCTTCATCTTCCATTTTCATTCGGAGAGTATTTTCTACTTGGCCGCTTCGGCGGTAGCATAACCCTCTGCCGTTAAATCCTGTTTCACTACAATATTTTCTCTCACTTGTGATTTCCAACAGGAATATTTCCTCTCCACGTGGTTAAGCCACTTCCCGTGTTTTTGCCATGCTCAAGCTGGAATTTATAATTCTTGACCGGCGATCCTGCCGACCGTAGGGTGAATTAACAAAACAGGAACATGAGTTCCTGAAAATGGAACTCACCGAATGACAACGTTAGAAAACGCGACGGCGGTACTCAAATTATTTAACCAGCAGGGCCTGGTACAGGGGCAGCAGGGGCTGTCGTTTACTGACGTAGTGGCGGCGCTGAACCTGCCGAAAAGTACCGTCTCACGGCTGCTGGCGACCATGGAAAGCCAGGGACTACTTGAACGAAATCCCGACACGCGTTGCTTCCACCTCGGACAGATGCTGCTGTCTCTGGCCAGCCACTATCTCTCCACGCCGCTGGTCGATGGGGCTTCATCGATGATGGCGAGGCTGGCCGCGGAATCCAGCTGCACCGGCTATATATCGGTGCTGGAAGGGCGCGATGTGCTGGTGATGCGCATGTTCCAGGGGCGAATGTATGTTCAGGCCGTCACGCCGCCGGGGAGCCGCTTTCCTGCGGCGGAAACCTCTGTTGGGCGCGCTATTTTATCCCGCTACAGCGATGACTATGTGCGTAATCTCTATGCCGGAGCCTGGCGAGTTAGTTCGCCTAATTCCCCGCAAACGATTCAGCAGCTGCTGGCAGAGTTAGATCGTATTCGCGAGTGCGGCTGGGCGCTGGCTCGTAACGAAGCCCTACCGGGCATCAGTGCTATTGCCACCACGCTCAGCAATAAACACCGGGGAGAGACCGTGGCTTTGAGCCTCTCTTTTCCAACGCAAAACCAGGATCAACTCTTTTCACCTATCGCGCTGGATGCGCTGCAAATGGTTACCCGCCAGTTGGCTGGCAAGTACGGGGACCGTGCCGTTTTTACATCGCGGAGCAGTAATCTATGAATAACACCCTGGTCACGCTGACTCCCGGGCAGTCAACAAATAGTGACATTGTTCCACTGCTGCTGGAGCATCTGCCAGCCGATCGTATTGTCCACAGTGGCCTGTTAGACGGCCTGACGCCCGCGCAGATTGAACAGCAGTACGGTGCCGTGGCGGCCGAAAACGTGATGTCGATTCATTTGAATGACGGCAGCAAGCTGCTGCTTTCTGCGGCCTGCATTGAGCGCGGTCTTCAGCAGCGTATAGACCAGTTAGAGCGCTCGGGCTACGAAATCATTCTGCTGCTTAGCAGTGAAAAGTTCAGTGGGCTGACGACCCGACATGCCACGTTGCTGGAACCAGACCGCATTGTTCCACCGCTGGTTGAGGCTATCGTTGAAGGCCATCAGGTGGGGATTATGCTGCCGCAGGATGGCCTGAAGGAGCGGCTGGCGGGAAAATGGAAAAATCTCTCTTATCCGCCCTGTTTTGCCGTTGCCAGCCCGGAGCACCCGGACGAGGAACGGTTAATCGATGCGGCGCTGTCGTTGCAGGAGCAGGGGGCGGATGTGGTGGTGCTCGACAGTATTGGCTACCAGCAGCGGCATCGTGATTTTTTACAGAAACTGTTAGGGATACCCGTGCTGTTGCCAAACGTACTGGTGGCCAGGCTGGCGGCAGAACTGCTGCTGTAAAGGTCACTCAGACCGGTGAAAAAGCGTGACAGCCCGGTAAAAATGCCTCTATATTGCCTGCTTACCTTTGTATCTGATTTTAAGGAATTTATATGCTCAACGTTAGTGAGTATTTCGACGGTAAAGTGAAGTCTATTGGTTTTGACAGCGCCAGCACCGGCCGCGCCAGCGTTGGCGTGATGGCGGAAGGTGAATACACCTTTGGTACCGCACAGGCGGAAGAAATGACCGTAGTAAGCGGCTCACTGAAAGTGCTGCTGCCGGGCGAAGCCGAGTGGAAATACTATCAGCCGGGTGATGTGTTCAATGTGCCTGGCCACAGTGAGTTCCATCTTCAGGTTGCCGAGCCTTCTGCTTATCTGTGCCGCTATCTGAAAGATTAATCTGCGAAATCCAGCAAAAGGCGCGCCCCGGCGCGCCTTTTGCTATCCGTTAGCGCTGGGCTTCGCCGCCTAATGCTTCAACGGTATTGCTAATCAGCGCGGCCAGTTCACCGGTCATCAGAATAAAATCGGCATCGAAGCGGCCGGAAACATCTTCCCGATCGATATCATCATTCTGCTCACGCAGCGTATCGGCAAATTTCAGGCGCTTGAGTGAGCCATCATCCGACAGCACAAATTGAATGCGCTCCTGCCAGTCCAGCGCCAGTTTAGTCACCAGTTTGCCGGCTTCAATATGGTTAGCGATCTCATCGCAAACCAGATCCTGTTTTTTACAGCGGATTACGCCGCCGTCTTCCAGAATCGCTTTCAGTTCGGCTTCATCCATCAGCGCAAATCCGGCAGGCAGATCGCCTGAGCGCACCCATTCGGTCATCGTCAGCTCAATCGGGCTTTCCAGCGTCAGTGGCACCACCGGCAGTGAACCGAGGCTTTTACGCAGCAGGGCGAGCGTGTCTTCGGCTTTTTTCGCACTGGCGCAGTCAACCATAATCAGGTTGTTTACCGTGTCGATCCACAGCCAGGTCTGGCTGAAGCGGCTGAAGGCGCGCGGCAGCAGGCTGTGCAGCACTTCATCTTTCAGCGAGTCTTTTTCGGTTTTTTTCAGCTTGCGCGACTGTTCGTGTTCCAGCTTGCTGATTTTGGCTTCCAGCGCCTGCTTAATCACCGGAGAAGGCAGAATTTTCTCTTCTTTGCGGGCGCAGATCAGGATCTGACCGTTGGTGACGTGGGTTAGCGCGTCGCTGCGCGGGCCGATAGGGGAAACCCAGCCGGTTTTCGCCATATCCTGACTGCCGCAGGGGGTGAAAGAGAAGGCATCGAGCTGTTTTTCCATCTCGTCTGCCGCCAGTGGGATCTCGCGATTAAGACGATAAACCATCAAATTTTTAAACCACAGCATGGTGCATTCCCTCTCAGGGCGCGTAAATGGCGCGCAAGTTCAAAGTCAGCGCGCATGATAACGAATCAGCGGCGGTGTTTCATTGCCTTTCAGCCTTTCGCCTTCTAAGGTAATGATCTGAACGTTAAATTATAAGGAATAACGGGTGCGTATCGGTATCGATTTGGGTGGCACGAAAACAGAAGTGATTGCGCTGTCAGACCAGGGTGAAGAGCTGTATCGCTACCGCGTACCCACGCCGCGTAACGACTATGAGCAGACGCTGGCGGCTATTACCGATTTGGTGAAGCGAGCCGAAGCGGCCACGGGGCAGCGGGGAACGGTAGGGATGGGGATTCCCGGCACGCTGTCACCGGTAACCGGACTGGTCAAAAACGCTAACTCCACCTGGCTGAACGGCAGGCCGCTGGATAAAGACTTACAGCGTCTGCTCGGGCGTGAAGTTCGTATTGCCAATGATGCAAACTGCCTGGCCGTGTCTGAAGCGGTGGACGGCGCTGCCGCCGGGATGCAAACGGTCTTTGCGGTGATCATTGGCACCGGCTGCGGTGCAGGCGTGGCGCTGAACGGCCAGGCGCACAGCGGTGGTAACGGTAACGCCGGAGAGTGGGGGCATAATCCGCTGCCGTGGATGGATGAAGACGAGCTGAACTACCGCCGCGAAGTGCCCTGCTACTGCGGCAAAGCGGGCTGCATCGAAACCTTTATTTCCGGCACCGGTTTTGCCACCGACTACCAGCGGCTCAGCGGCATCGACCGCAAAGGTGCGGAAATTATTCAGCAGATCGAGCAGCAGGACCCGGTAGCAGAGCTGGTGATGAGCCGCTATGAACTGAGACTGGCGAAATCGCTGGCGCACGTGGTGAATATTCTTGATCCGGATATGATCGTGCTGGGCGGGGGCATGAGTAACGTCAGCAGGCTGTATCAGACCGTGCCGCAGCTGGTCAAAAACTGGGTATTCGGCGGCGAGTTTGCCACCCCGATTCGCCAGGCGGTACATGGTGACTCCAGCGGCGTGCGCGGAGCTGCTTGGCTGTGGCCGCTATAAGCCCTGGAGTCGCCACGCCTTTCTCTGAGCTGTAAACGAAAAGGGCACGGCCGTCGCGATGATGGCCGTGCCCGGATGACTAAGGTCTGCCTGAGCAGAACAACGGATTTAGGGTTTATTCGCCCTGAAGCATGACATCACGCGGTGCGTTATCACGCAGGCTTTTGGTCATCAGGAACCAGATGTAGGCCACCGCCATCAGTCCAACGAAGACGGCACCGATCAGCGGGTTAAACCACAGCATGGCAATCAGGCAAACCACCGCCAGCACCAGCGCGATGCCCGGAACAATCGGATAACCTGGTGCAAGGAAGCTGCGATCCAGTTCTGGTGCGCTGCGGCGCAGGCGGAACAGGCTCAGCATACTCATCAGATACATCACAATCGCGCCAAACACGGCCATGGTAATCATCGCGGCGGTCAGCGTCATGCCCTGCAGGTTTATCCAGCTGTCGCTGAAAATGGCCGCAATACCAATCACGCCACCGGCGATAATTGCCCGGTGCGGTGTCTGAAAGCGTGACAGTTTAGCCAGACCGGCAGGCAGATATCCGGCGCGGGAAAGGGCAAAGAACTGACGCGAATAGCCGAGAATAATGCCGTGGAAGCTGGCAATCAGTCCAAACAGCCCAATCCACACCAGCATATGCATCCAGTTCGAGTTGCTGCCGACGATCATCTTCATTGCCTGCGGCAGCGGATCGTTGATATTCGACAGGGTACGCCAGTCACCGGCTCCGCCCGCCATCAGCATCACGCCAATTGCCAGCACCACCAGGGTCAGAATACCGGCGATATAGGCGCGGGGAATGGTCCGTTTCGGATCTTTCGCTTCCTCTGCCGCCATCGCTGCGCCCTCGATAGCGAGGAAGAACCAGATGGCAAACGGAATGGCGGCAAAGATGCCGGATACCGCAGGCAGGCCAAAGTGTTCTCCGCCCGCCCAGCCGTTGGCGGCAAAGTTCGTGATGCTGAACCCCGGGGCGACCACGCCCATAAATACCAGCAGCTCCAGTACCGCCAGCACCGTCACTACCAGCTCGAACATGGCCGCCAGCTTCACGCCAAGAATATTCAACGTCATAAACACCACATAGGCCCCGACGGCGGCATATTTGGGGTTCAGTTCCGGGTATTGCACGTTCAGATAAGCGCCGATAGCCATGGCGATTGCCGGTGGTGCAAAGACAAATTCGATCAGCGTAGCCATACCGGCAATCAGGCCACCGGTTTCACCAAATGCGCGGCGGCTGTAGGCAAACGGACCGCCGGCATGGGGAATCGCCGTAGTCAGTTCGGTAAAGCTGAAAATAAAGCAGCTGTACATCGTCGCGACCATTAACGTCGTTAGCAGAAAGCCCAGCGTTCCCGCCACGCCCCAGCCATAGCTCCAGCCAAAATATTCCCCTGAAATCACCAGCCCTACCGCAATGCCCCACAGGTGTATTGTCCCTAATGCGGGCTTCAAAGTGTTGTTCATAGCGTATTCCCCGTCATTGATGTTGTCGTGACCCGATAATGACGCTGGCCCCTGAGGGAAACTTGACGGCAGCAATGAGATTTGTCACCTGAGGTCAACTTAATCATCTGAAAAGCGTGCGCTGCACGCTGCGGTCAAAACTGGGTTGTTTAAGGTCAAGCTGGAAACCGTCGGGTACAGGATGCTGAAGGCACGGAAGTAGAGCCCAACGCTGACTATGGAGCCTGATAATGACCGCCAAACAATATGACACCCTGAGTAATGAAGCGCTGCTGCGCCTGGCCGAACGTGCATTAAGTCGCTATGCGCCTTCGTTACAGGGAAAACTGAGCCTGCTGTGTCGTTCAGAGAATGCGACCTTTTTGCTACAGGCCGCTGGAAAACGCTATGCCCTGCGGCTGCACCGTGCCGACTATCATCAGCGGGCGGATATTGAAAGTGAACTGCACTGGCTCGATGCCCTGCGCCAGACCGGTATTGAAGTGCCGCAGGCGGTGAGCGATGTTGAAGGGCAGAGAGTGCAGACTCTGACGATGGCGGACGGCTCGGTGCGCCACGCCGTGCTGTTCAACTGGATAGAAGGGGAGATGCCGGGCACCGACGTTGATCCGCGCGCCTTCCAGCAGTTGGGGAACATCACCGCACGCCTGCATCAGCACAGCCGCAGCTGGCAGCGCCCGGCGGGCTTTCAGCGGATCGTCTGGGATCACCACACGATGGTCAGCCCGCAGAGCCACTGGGGAGACTGGCGCGATGCGCCGAATCTCCGTCCTGCCGATCACCGGATCGTTGATGAAGCCATTGTGCGGGTTGGCGAAGAGATGGCCGATTTTGGTAAAGATCCGCAGCGCTACGGCCTGATTCACGCCGATCTGCGTTTGACGAACCTGCTGCTGGACAATGGTCAGACGCGGGTGATCGATTTTGACGACTGCGGTTTCGGCTGGTATCTGCACGATCTGGCGGCGGCGATTAGCTTTGTTGAGCATCATCCCCGCGCCGGTGAATGGGTGGACAACTGGCTGCGCGGTTACGAACAGGTGGCACACATTAGCGATGCCGATATGGAGAAAGTGCCGACGCTGCTGATCCAGCGCCGTATTCAGCTACTTGCCTGGGCGGGATCGCACGCGGAAACGGAAATGGCCCAGAGCCTGGGATCGCGCTGGGCGGATCATTCGGTTCGTCTCTGCCGCTTCTATCTGGAGAGCGACGGGCTGCCGATCGGCGCGTGATCCTGCACCGCCAGCGAGCAACATTGCGCGCTGGCGGTGCCTGGTACGCTGTCGAACGACGCTAACATGTTGATTTTCACTCAGGATGCAGTTGGTACGATATTTGCTGTTAATCAGGGTATCTACGGCGGCATAAGGTGATGATGATCATGCAAACTTTACTGAACAGACATCCCGATATCAGCCATGTTCTGCACAGCGGAAGCGTCAGCAATCGCGGTGTGCTGGCCGCGGCAGCCAGCGGATTAAGTGGTTTTATCAGTGAGCGTGGCGGTGACGTTGACCGCATCTTCGGCATCAGCGGTATTGATGCCGAACTGCTGGCCCAGCCGACATTGAGTCTGGGGTTGATTAACTACTGCCGGGTGATGGAAGAATCGGCACGCTATTCGGACAGTGATAACTTCGGTTTACACTACGGTAGGCAGTTTAAACCGCAGTCATTAGGGTTGATTGGCTATATCGGGCTGTGCAGCGCAACGCTGGAGCAGGCCCTGCACAATGTCGTTCATGCTTTCCCGTGGCACCAGCGCGATACGTTAACGCGGCTGGTGGACAAAGGCGACAGCTGGCGGCTGGATTATCAGGTGCGCCACGGTGCGATTCTTTGCCGCCGTCAGGATGCTGAATTAACGCTGGGTATGTTCCTCAATCTTATTCGCCACGTAGCGGGCAAAAACTGGGCTCCGCGCGAGGTGCATTTTGAGCATCCGCGCCCTGAGCAGTGGCACGAGCACTGTAAGGTGTTTGATGCCCCGGTTTATTTCGATCAGCCGTTTAACTCTCTGGTGATTATGAAGCGGGATCTGGCTCGCGCGATGCCGGACAGCGATCCGCTGTTGTTAGGGGTGATGCAGGATGCTATCAGGCGGCTTAATGCCAGTGCCAGCCAGCAGAATCTTATCGACCGGGCGCGTTCTCAGGTGAATATGGCTTTGCTACAGGGAGAGCCGACACTGGAGGACGTGGCGGAAAATATGGGGATGTCGAGCTGGTCATTGCAGCGCCGTCTGCGGGAAGAAGGGGTGAGTTTTACCGCGCTGGTCGACAAGGTGCGCTGTGAGATGGCGACCCACTATTTGCAGCAGCGGCAGCTGCCGATTTCTGAGATGGCTTTGCTGCTGGGGTATTCCGAGGTGAGTGCATTTTCCCGCGCCTTCCGCCGCTGGTTTGGCGTGAGTCCGCGCCAGTGGCGGCAGGAGGAGCAGGCGAGTTAACGTTTGCATCGTGTGGCGCAGCCGCAGCTTGATTTATGCGATCTGCTGAATTGTAGATTTTTTGAGAATGGATCTGGTGTTGTCTGGCATTTTAGCGCTCTGCGCTGACTGGCAGCAGCCCCGGACTGGCGGTCCTCACGTCGCGCGCTGCGCGATACCTTCGCTCCGTTCGTCGGTCTGCCGGAGCGGCACGGACGGGACGTCCTTGTCCCGGCCGCACCTTGCGCCCGCGTCCTGCGGGCTTAACCTGACCTTCTCACTGCGCTCAGCGCTGCGGATTGCCATTCCAGGGCACCTGCCTGTCTTCGCGTTGATAAGGCAGTGGTCTTTACTACGCAGCGAGCAAAATGAAAAAAGGGGAACGGCCTCTGCCGGGGCTGCCGGGCAATCCGCAGCGCTGAGGGGAAGGCAGCTGGCCAGGAGCCGCCAACAGGGACGTTGGCGGCAGGCGGAGCCGGGTCATGGATGACACGTCTTCGCCGGTCCGTGCGGCCGGATGCGTGAGCCGAGGGGACCGCAACGCGGCGCGAGGACCCGCCCGGCAGCCCCGGCAGAGGCCGGGCACCGATCACCTGTGTTCCAGCGAATTACCTACTCACAGACGGCACTTATCCCGTCGTCGTCTCCAGCCGACTGTAGCCCAGGCCGTTAATCTTACGCACCCGAATCTGAACCGGAATGCGCTCCTTCATCGCCTCAACGTGGCTGATCACCCCAATGGTTTTACCGCTGGCGTTTAATGCATCCAGCGCATCCAGCGCGCTGTCCAGCGTCTCGGCATCCAGCGTACCGAAGCCCTCATCCAGGAATAGCGACTCGATTCGCGTCTTGTGGCTGACCAGATCGGAAAGCGCCAGCGCCAGCGCCAGACTGACCAGGAAACTCTCGCCGCCGGACAGCGTGCGTGTGTCGCGGCGGGCGTCCGCCTGCCAGGTGTCCACTACCTCCAGCTCCAGCACTTCCTGCGTTTTGCGCTGGAGCAGATAGCGGCCGTGCAGGCGGTTGAGCTGATTGTTTGCCAACCATACCAGGTGATCGAGCGTCAGTCCCTGGGCAAACCGGCGGAACTTATCACCATCACGTGAGCCGATCAGCTGATTCAGATACGCCCAGTCCTCTACCCGCTGCTCGTTCTCAGCGATCTGCGCCAGAAGCGACTGAAGCTGCTGGCGGCGCGAGGCATCATAGCTCAGCTGCTGGCGAAGCTGCCCCTGCAATCCGGCATTCTCACGCAGCTGGCGGTTCAGCTCCGCCACGCTGGCGGCCAGCGCTTCGCGCACGGCACTGCTATCCTGGCTGCCTTCCTTCTGCTGGTTGAGCTTCTCTTCGCACTCCTTCAGACGCGCCACAATCACCAGCTGCTGTGCATCCAGCGACTGAAGCTGGCCGAGCTGGGTGTTTACCAGGTCCTGCTGTTGCTGCCAGAGCTGTTGATAGCGGCGGGTGGCCGTCGCATGCGCGGTGGCCTGTTCGCGCAGCTGCTGCTGAACATGCGCGATAACGCGATCGCCAAACAGTTGCTGACGCTGCTGCTGGCAGTGAGCCAGTGCCTGCTGCTGCTCGGCGATGCGCTGGTTTTGTGCCTCCAGCTGTGCCTGCTGCTGCGCCAGCTCCTCGTCCAGCGCCTGCTGACGGCTGCTCAGGGTTGCCAGCTCCGGTATCAGCTGCGTCAGCGCGGTGGCGTTCTGCTGCCACTGCTGCCAGTGCTGTTCACGCAGCTGCAGCCAGCCGTGATAGTCGCCGTTTTCCGGCAGCGTCAACTCCAGCGGCCGCAGGCTGTCGGCCAGTGCGCTACGCTGTTGAGCAGCCTGCTGCTCTTCCTGTACCAGCTGCTGACGCTGTTCCTCCAGCTGGCGGCTGGCGGAATCATGCTGCTGCTGATGGAGCTGCGTTTGCTGCTGCAGCGTTTGCATCGCCTGCTGCTGCTGGTAGAGATGTTCTTTCTGCTGCTGGCAGTGGCGCTCTGCCTGCTCAAGCGCATTCAGCTGCTGCTGCTGTTTCTGCTCCCGCTGCTCCTGTTCTTGCAGCCAGGCCGTGAACTGCTCGCCGTCGTCAGGGGTGAAGGTCAGCCCCAGCGCCTGCACCGCATTCTGCCATCGCTTTTCCAGCTGGGCAGCCTGCTCGTTGGCCTCCTGACGATCCTGCTTCAGCCGTTCCTCCTGCCGCTGCCACTGCTTCAGCTGTTCCGCACAGGCGCTGCCGCGCTCTTTTAGTTCCTGCTCCTGCCGTTCTAGTTCTGCCAGCCGCTGCTGCGTTTCCGACAGCTGCAGCGCCTGATATTCCGCGACGGCAGGATGATCGGCTGAACCGCACAGTGGGCAGGGGTGACCCGGCTCCAGGCGGGCGCGATGTTCTTCAAGGCTGGCAATGCGCTGCTCAAGGTCGCGGCGCGCCTTAACATCCTGCAAATGCTGGTTTTTCTCTTTCCAGCTGGTGCGTAGCGTAAGTAACTGCTCACTAGTCTGCGTTATTTCACGTGCCAGTTGCTGGTCATCCTGCTGCAAACGGCTGCGCCGGGTGGTTAACAGCTGCCACTGTGGTTGTAGCGTAGCAAGCTGCTGGCGCTGTGGGCGCTGCTGGGAAAACTGTTCCAGCTCTCCGCGCAGGGATTCGGCAGAATGCTGCTGTTGCAGGGGGCTCAGTACCTGTTCAGCCTTTTCCAGCGCCTGCTGCGCTCCGGTCAGCTGCTGCTGGAGCGGTACAGCCTGCTGAGCGAGCTGCTGACGGGTACGGTCAAGCTGGTGAAGTTCCTGCTGCTGGGCCTCAATACGCAGGCGCAGTGCGGAGAGTGACTGCTCACTTTTTTGCTGCTGGCTGAAACGTTCGCGCCATAGCGGCAGGGATTCGCCATACTGCGCGAAGCGGGGATGAGCATCCTGCCACTGCTGAAGCTTCTGCTGCGCCGCCAGTTTATCCTGCTGAATCTGCTGGTTTTTTATTCGCTCCTGCTGGCGTGCCTGATACGACTGTTGGTGCTTACTTCGCTCCTGCTCCAGCTGTTTCAACAGATCGCCCAGTGAAGACAGCTGGTGATCGAGGGGAATGACCTGCTCGGCAATCAGCGTTTCCTGCACCAGCCTTTGCGCCTGATGCTGCTCTTCCGCCTGCTGTGCCTGCTGCCGCTGTTGTGCTGCACTGTCCAGCGCGTCCCGCGTTTGCCTGAGTTGCTCCGTCAGCCGCTGCTGTTGCTGGACAAGATGACTCTGATCCTGCCGGAGCTGCTCAAGCTGCTGCCATTCCTGTAGCTGCTGTTGCTGCTGATGCTGTTGCGAAGTGAGTACCTGCTCATCGGCCAACAGTTGCACCAGGCGGTCGCTGAATTCCTGCTGCTGCTCATCGCTGAGCAGATCCATTCCCGAGGCCTGGGTGCGCATGCCGTCGAGTTCGGTTTTTGCCAGCTTGTGGCGCTCGAAGACCTGCGCCGACAGCCGACCGTAGATTTCAGTACCGGTCAGCTCTTCCAGCAGCTCGGCACGTTTGTTGGCATCGGCGTTCAGGAAGGCGGCGAACTGCCCCTGCGACAGCATCATCGATTTAGTAAAGCGCTCAAAGTCCAGGCCGGTAAGGCTGGCAATCATTTCCAGCTTATCTTTGACCTTGTCGGCGACGATCTGATTATCTTCACAGCGCGCCAGCTCCACGCGCGGAGCCTGAAGATTGCCGTCGGCGGCACCGCGTGCGCGGTTCTGGCTCCAGAAGGCGCGCCATGCCACGCCTTTCACTTCAAATTCCACTTCCGCCAGGCATTCTGCCGTATCGCGGGTCATCAGGTCGTTCTGCGACTGGGTGATACTCTTCAGGCGCGGGGTTTCGTGATACAGCGCGAGGCAGATGGCGTCCAGCAGGGTGGTTTTCCCGGCTCCGGTCGGGCCGGTAATGGCAAACAGCCCGTTGCTGGCAAAAGGCTCGGCGCTGAAGTCGATTTTCCATTCGCCCTTCAGCGAGTTCAGATTCTTAAAGCGTAAGGTTAAAATTTTCACGGCTGCTCCTCATGGCGTACCGCTTCCAGCATCTGCGCGAACAGGGCTTCCGCGCGCGCCAGCCGTTCCGGCTCGCCCTCCTCCAGCGCCAGACGGCGGGCAAACACCTCTTCCACGCTAAGCTCGCTGAGGGTTTCATTATTCTGCCGGGCGATAACCCGCTCACGCTGCTCGCGGCTGCGGCGAAGCAGTACCACCTCTACCGGCAGTGTTTCGGTCAGCTGCTGAATGCGGCGCTGAAGTTCGCTGAGCCAGTCGTCGGTGACGATTTCGATATCCAGCCAGATTAATTTTCCCTGCGGGTCCGGCTCCAGTGCGGCCAGCTGCGCTTCAATCTCTTCCAGAGAGCCTTTGATCATCCGCATCGGCTGGAATAGCGGGATCGATAACGGGGTGACCTGGCTTAGCGCGCCGTCGGCAAAATCCACCACAAATACGCTTTTCTCTTTGCCCAGCTCATCAAAACTGAGTGGAATCGGTGAACCGCTGTAGCGAATGTGTTCGCTATTGGCCACGCGCTGGGCGCGATGGATATGACCGAGCGCAATATAGTCGGCAGGCGGGAAGGCATCGGCCGGGAAAGCATCCAGCGTGCCGATGTAAATATCACGCACCGCATCGCTTTTGGTCACACCCATGGTAGTCAGATGTCCGGTAGCGATGACCGGCAGCGTCAGATTCAGAGCCGTCCGCTGCGCCAGGGCCTCCTGCCAGCAGCGTTGATAGTGGTCGGTAATCGCCTCCAGCAATGTTTGCTGTTTGTCGCGCCCCGACTGGCCGCTCTGGCTGCGCATAATGTCACGTGGGCGCAGGAAGGGAATGGCGCACAGCATCGCCCCCGGCTGGCCGTCACGGGTGTTGAGCACCAGCACCTGGTCACGGATATCGTCACTGGCGGCGGCGATCACCCGGGTGTTCAGGCAGGCCAGCAGCTCGCGCGATTCATTCAGCGTCGCCACCGAATCGTGGTTGCCGCCCAGCACCACCAGCTGGCAGCCGGTCTGCTGTAAATTCACCACGAAGCGGTTATACAGCTCGCGTGCATAGCTTGGTGGCGATCCGGTATCAAAAATATCACCGGCGACTATAATCGCATCAGCCTGCTGCGCTTCTGCCTGCTCCAGCAGCCAGTCGAGAAAGGCCTGATGTTCAGCCGCCCGGCTTTTGGTATAGAAAAACTGCCCGAGATGCCAGTCGGCGGTATGAATGATGCGCATGTCACTCCCTGCATAGCCTGATGATGTTGCGAGGGATTATAAACGCTGTTGCTGTTCACGGGGCAAGTGATTGCCGGCGGTCAGGTTGAAATCATCCACGCTGCTTTTTCGCTATGCTCCCGATTTCGGGGGTGTTTTTTTCATAAAAGTGTCATAAAACTGACGCATAATGACGCCGCATATCCCCCGTGACAGCCTGTCACATTAGCAGGAGCAATAATGGCTAAGCGTATTTTGGTAGTTGAAGATGAAGCCCCAATCCGCGAGATGTTGTGTTTCGTTCTTGAACAAAACGACTATCAACCCATCGAAGCTGAGGATTACGACAGCGCGGTTAGCCTGCTGATTGAACCCTGGCCGGATTTGATCCTGCTAGACTGGATGCTGCCCGGCGGCTCCGGCATTCAGTTTATTAAGCATCTGAAGCGTGAAGCAATGACTCGTGATATTCCGGTGATGATGCTCACTGCGCGCGGCGAAGAGGAAGACCGCGTGCGTGGCCTGGAAGTGGGGGCCGACGACTATATTACCAAGCCGTTCTCGCCGAAGGAGCTGATGGCGCGAATCAAGGCCGTAATGCGCCGTATTTCGCCGATGGCGGTGGAAGAGGTGATCGAGATGCAGGGGCTGAGCCTTGACCCGTCTTCTCACCGCGTAATGTCAGACACCCAGCCGCTGGAAATGGGGCCGACTGAATATAAGCTGCTGCACTTCTTTATGACTCACCCGGAGCGTGTTTACAGCCGTGAACAGTTGCTAAACCACGTCTGGGGGACTAACGTTTACGTCGAAGACCGTACCGTTGACGTGCATATTCGTCGCCTGCGTAAAGCGCTGGAGCTGACCGGGCATGACCGTATGGTACAAACCGTTCGTGGAACAGGTTACCGTTTCTCTGCACGCTACTGATCGTTCGCACTGGAGTCTGAACCGTGTTGGAACGCCTCTCCTGGAAGAGATTATTTCTGGAGCTGCTGCTCGCCAGCCTGCCCGCGCTTCTGCTCGGGCTGCTGATCGGGTATCTGCCCTGGCTGCTGTTAGTCTCAGTGTTCTGCGTGCTGGGTTTCCACTTCAATAACTTACTTCGCCTTTCTCACTGGCTGTGGGTTGACCGCAGTATGACCCCGCCAAGCGGACGGGGTAGCTGGGAGCCGCTTTTCTACGGGCTTTATCAGATGCAGGCGCGTAACCGCCGTCGCCGCCGCGAGCTGGGGCATTTGATTAAACGCTTTCGCAGCGGTGCGGAATCGCTGCCTGATGCGGTGATTCTTACCACCGAAGAAGGGACGATTTTCTGGTGTAACGGCCTGGCCCAGCAGATGCTGGCGCTGCGCTGGCCTGAGGATAACGGCCAGAATATTCTTAACCTGCTGCGCTATCCTGAATTTACCCGCTATCTACGCCAGCGCGATTTCAGCCGCCCGCTGACGCTGGTGCTGAATAACCACCGCCATATTGAGTTCCGCGTGATGCCCTACAGTGAAGGTCAGTGGCTGATGGTAGCCAGGGACGTCACGCAGATGCATCAGCTGGAAGGGGCGCGTCGTAACTTCTTTGCCAACGTCAGCCATGAACTGCGCACGCCGCTGACCGTTTTGCAGGGATATCTGGAAATGATGAATGATTCAGTGCTGGAGGGTGGGGTGCGTGACAAGGCGCTGCATACCATGCAGGAGCAGACCCGGCGGATGGACAGTCTGGTGAAGCAGTTGCTGACACTGTCGCGCATTGAGGCCGCACCGGCGCTGGATATGCAGGAAAAAGTGGATGTGCCCAGAATGCTGCGCATTTTGCAGCGTGAGGCAGAAACTCTCAGTAATGGCCGCCATGAGATCCACTTCCACACCGACCCGCATCTGCGCGTATACGGCAACGATGAGCAGCTGCACAGCGCTATCTCTAATCTGGTGTATAACGCGGTAAACCACACCCCGGAAGGAACGCGTATCGATATCAGCTGGCTGCGCAATAGCCACGGCGCGCAGTTTAAGGTGCGGGATAACGGCCCTGGCATTGCCGCC
The DNA here is from genome assembly GCF_016624545.1 of Erwinia sp. S38. NCBI lineage: Bacteria > Pseudomonadati > Pseudomonadota > Gammaproteobacteria > Enterobacterales > Erwiniaceae > Erwinia > Erwinia sp. S38. The sequence continues at coordinate 20,037 of NZ_JACVTS010000006.1, forward strand.
GAGCATATTCCGCGCCTGACGGAGCGATTCTATCGGGTGGACAAAGCACGTTCCCGCCAGACCGGCGGCAGCGGGCTGGGGCTGGCGATTGTGAAGCACGCGCTGAGCCACCATAATGCCCGGCTGGATATCACCAGCGAGCCGAATAAAGAAACCTGTTTCAGCTTCCAGCTGCCGCCAAGGTTGATTGTCAGCGCCGAACTGGTTGAGAATGCGGTTCGTTAATCTGACGGGTTTCTTGCTATGAAAAAGCTGATGGCGCTGGCGCTGCTGCTGTTTACTTCCCTTGCTCCGGCCCGCGAAGGCATGCTGGCGGGGAATTTGTCCAGCGTGGGTTCGGATACGTTGGGCAATTTGATGGCGCTGTGGGGCGAGAGCTTTAACCGTCAGTATCCGGGGATCAATGTGCAGATCCAGGCGGCGGGATCGTCTACCGCCCCTACCGCGCTGGCGGCCGGTGCCGCGCAGCTCGGGGCAATGAGCCGCCCGATGCAGGCCCCGGAACGCCAGCTGTTTGAGGATAGCTATGGCTATCCGCCGCTGGCAGTACCGGTGGCGATGGATGCGCTGGTGGTGGTGATTAATCAGGACAACCCGCTGCCCGGGCTGAACGTGCAGCAGCTGGACGCTATCTTTTCGATTACCCGCCGCTGCGGGGCGCGCAAAGTGCCGGTGACCTGGGGCGATCTACAGCTGACGCAGCCGGGCTGGTCCGATCGTGGTCTTCAACGCTTTGGCCGCAACTCTGCCTCCGGCACCTGGGGGTTCTTCAAGCAGCAGGCGTTGTGTAACGGCGATTTCCGCAAAGATGTCGGCGAGTATCCCGGTTCGGCGGCGGTGGTGCAGGCAGTGGCCGGCACCTTGAACAGTATTGGCTATGCCAGCGCGGGCTTTCATATCAGCGGGGTGAAAACCGTGCCGGTGGCCCGCAGCGGTAGCGACTGGATCGCGCCAACCCCGGAAAATATCCGCAGCGGGCTCTATCCTTATGCCCGCCCGCTCTATATTTACGTCAATAAAGCCCCCGGAAAGCCGCTGGAGCCGCTGACGGCCGCGTTCCTGCGTCTGGCATTGTCGCCGGATGGTCAGAAGCTGGTCAGCCAGGCCGGTTATCTGCCGCTCTCACAGCAGCAGCGCGAGCGCGCGCTGAGCCTGCTGGCACCGTAATCCTCTTTTTATCTGTCTTAATCGCGGTTGCTGCTCATTGGTAAGATGAATTTTTTTCAACTGCGATGAATTTTCCTCGTTTGCCGCTGCCTGTTTCTCATGACACTCTTAATACCAGACATATAGACATCCAGATGTCCAAAAATAACCAGTAGTAATTATTACTACCCTAAATTATGTGCCGGATGGCAGGCCAGGAGTGACCGACTATGACAACATCTACCCATTATCGCGCCGAAGTGGTTGGCAGCTTTCTGCGTCCTGCCGCGATCAAGCAGGCACGTAAACAGTTTGAAGCCGGTGAAATTGACGCCGCCGCGCTGCGCCGCATTGAAGATGCTGAAATTCGTAAGGTTGTCGATCTGCAGCGTGAAGCGGGCCTGCAGGTCGTGACCGACGGCGAATTCCGCCGAGCCTGGTGGCACTTTGATTTCTTTGACGGCCTGGACGGCGTGGAGCGCTATGAAGCCGAGCAGGGCATTCAGTTTAACGGCGTACAGACCAAAGCGCGCGGCGTGAAAGTGACCGGCAAGCTGGGCTTCAGCAACCATCCGATGCTGGAAGATTTTCGTTTCCTGCAAAGCATCAGCGGTGATGCCGTGGCGAAGATGACTATCCCCAGCCCGAGCGTGCTGCACTTCCGCGGCGGCCGTAAGGTGATTGATGCCACCGTCTATCCCGATCTGAAAGACTACTTCGACGATCTGGCCCAGACCTATAAAGATGCGATCAAAGCGTTCTACGATGCCGGATGCCGCTATCTGCAGCTGGATGATACCGTCTGGGCCTACCTGTGCTCCGACGACCAGAAGCGTGAAATTCGCGAGCGCGGCGACAACCCTGAAGAGCTGGCGCAGACCTATGCCCGCGTGCTGAACAAGGCGCTGGAAGGGAAGCCGGATGACCTGATTGTCGGGCTGCATGTGTGCCGTGGAAACTTCCGTTCAACCTGGATCTCGGAAGGTGGCTATGAGCCAGTGGCGGAGATCCTGTTCGGCGGCGTGAATATTGATAATTTCTTCCTGGAATACGATAACGAGCGCTCGGGCGGCTTTGAGCCGCTGCGCTTTATCAAGCCGGGCAAACAGCAGGTGGTACTGGGCCTGATCACCACCAAAACCGGCGAGCTGGAAGAGGCGGCCACGGTGGAGCAGCGGATCAAAGAGGCGACGCAGTACGTCAGCCTCGACCAGATCTGTCTCAGCCCGCAGTGCGGCTTTGCCTCGACCGAAGAGGGCAACAGCCTGACGGAAGCGCAGCAGTGGGCCAAACTGCGTCTGGTTGTGGATATCGCCAACCGCGTCTGGTAAGGGGTTACCCCCTGTTATTTTGTGTATAAGGCGCGTTTTTACGCGCCTTTTGTGCATCAATTGCAGGTAAAATGCAGAAATTAACGCCGGGTCGGATAAAAAAGATACAAATCATGTAACGCGATATTCATGTTAACTAATTATATACGCTGCCTGTTGTTATTTTTACGCTATATACTACTGCTTTTTAGATCCCGTATTGCCTTTCTCCGCTATAAACGTTTTACTTACCTCCGTTTTTTCATCATCCCCCTGCATATAGAAAATAAACAGCTCTGATTCGCTGCCCGTTTGGCTCATACACGGTGGTTTCCACTGCATTAGCTTGATTTTGCAACGTTTACCGGGCGACACAGGGGATAAACCTGACATCACGATTCAATACCAGTACAGGCAGCACCGTTCCTTATGACGCATCGTTTAACTCCAAAAGATATTCTGGCGCTGGGCTTTATGACTTTTGCCCTGTTCGTAGGTGCCGGAAACATTATTTTCCCGCCGATGGTGGGTATCCAGTCCGGCGAATTTGTCTGGACCGCCGCAATCGGCTTCCTGATTACCGCCGTGGGCCTACCGGTGATCACCGTGATCGCACTGGCGCGCGTCGGTGGCGGCATTGATGCCCTCAGCTCGCCAATCGGTAAAGCGGCCGGCGTGGTGCTGGCAACGGTCTGCTACCTGGCCGTGGGCCCGCTGTTCGCCACCCCGCGTACCGCTACCGTGTCCTTCGAAGTGGGTATTGCCCCGCTGACCGGCGATGGCGCTCTGCCGCTGCTGGTGTACAGCCTGATCTACTTTGCGCTGGTGATTGGCATTTCTCTTTATCCCGGCAAGCTGCTGGATACCGTCGGCCACGTGCTGGCACCGCTGAAAATTGTTGCGCTGACCATCCTGGGTGTCGCGGCGCTGCTGTGGCCCGCCGGTGGCCTTGCTCCGGCAACCCACGACTATCAGCGTGCGGCATTCTCCAGCGGCTTTGTTAACGGCTATCTGACCATGGATACGCTGGGTGCGCTGGTGTTCGGTATTGTTATCGTCAACGCCGCGCGCTCACGCGGTATCGACAATGCGAAGCTGCTGACCCGCTATACGGTGATTGCCGGTTTGATCGCTGGTGTTGGCCTGACGCTGGTTTACCTCAGCCTGTTCAAACTGGGTTCAGACAGTGCATCGATTGTCGATCAGCAGGCTAACGGTGCCGCTATTCTGCATGCCTATGTGCAGCACACCTTTGGTGGTATGGGCAGTTTCTTCCTGGCCGCGCTGATTTTTGTGGCCTGTATGGTCACCGCGGTTGGCCTGACCTGTGCCTGCGCGGAGTTCTTTGAAGGCCTGCTGCCTTTAACTTACCGCCAGCTGGTGTTTATCCTCGGCCTGTTCTCCATGGTGGTGTCTAACCTGGGTCTGAGCCACCTGATCCAGTTCTCTATTCCGGTGCTGACGGCGATTTATCCGCCGTGTATTGTGCTGGTTCTGTTGAGTTTCACCCTGAAGTGGTGGCACAAAAGTAGCCGAATCATCGCTTTACCGATGTTAGTGAGCCTGATTTTCGGTATTATTGACGCCATCAAAACCACGGAATTTAAGGCCTTGCTGCCTGGGTTTGCCCAAAATCTGCCGCTGGCGGATCAGGGACTGGCATGGTTGCCACCTTCACTGGTGATGCTGGTATTGGTAGCCGTATACGATCGCGTGTCAGGCCACCAGTCGGTTACTGCGCATCAGCAATAAGCGTTGTAAAACTTCCCCTTACCTCATCAGGTAAGGGGTCGACAGGTGTATAGATGACAAGTTCGACACTTAAAAAGGGACTGAGCACCCGCCATATTCGTTTTATGGCCCTGGGTTCGGCAATCGGAACCGGGCTGTTCTACGGTTCGGCAGATGCTATCAAGATGGCCGGTCCCAGCGTTATTCTGGCTTATCTGATCGGCGGTGCGGTGGCGTATATCATTATGCGTGCACTGGGCGAAATGTCGGTCAACAATCCTCAGGCCAGCTCCTTCTCGCGCTATGCGCAGGACTACCTCGGCCCGCTGGCAGGTTATATCACCGGCTGGACCTACTGCTTTGAAATCCTCATCGTAGCGATAGCCGACGTTACCGCGTTCGGTATCTATATGGGCTTCTGGTTCCCGGATGTGCCGCACTGGATCTGGGTGCTGAGCGTGGTGATGATTATCGGGGCTATTAACCTCGCCACGGTGAAAGTGTTTGGTGAGGTAGAGTTCTGGCTGTCGCTGTTCAAAGTGGCTACCATCATCATCATGATTGTCGCCGGTATTGGTATTATTGTCTGGGGCCTCGGCAACGGCGGCCAGCCAACCGGCATCAGTAATCTGTGGACCAATGGCGGATTCTTCCCCAACGGCTGGATCGGCATGATGCTGTCGCTCCAGGTGGTGATGTTTGCCTACGGTGGTATTGAGATTATTGGTATTACCGCCGGTGAGGCGAAAGATCCACAGACCTCAATTCCACGGGCAATTAATGCGGTACCGCTACGTATTCTGGTGTTCTACGTTGGTACGCTATTCGTCATTATGTCCATCTACCCGTGGAACCAGGTGGGAACCAACGGCAGTCCGTTCGTGCTGACTTTCCAGCATATGGGCATTGCGGCAGCGGCAGCCATCCTCAACTTTGTGGTGGTCACTGCGTCACTGTCGGCGATTAACAGCGACGTCTTCGGCGTCGGGCGTATGCTGCACGGTATGGCTGAGCAGGGACATGCACCTAAGGTCTTTGCAAATGTTTCCCGCCGGGGCGTGCCGTGGGTCACTGTGATGGCCATGATGGCCGCCATGCTGGTGGCGGTGTATCTGAACTATCTGATGCCGGAGAAAGTATTCCTGGTGATTGCTTCGCTGGCGACGTTCGCGACCGTTTGGGTGTGGATTATGATCCTGTTCTCCCAGATTGGCTTCCGCCGCACGCTGAGCGCCGAGCAGAAGAAGGAACTGGCATTTGCCTTGCCGGGCGGGCCATTTACCGCAACGGTGGGTATTCTCTTCCTGGTCTTTATTATTGGCCTGATAGGTTACTTCCCGGATACCCGCGTATCGCTGTACGTCGGTATTGCGTGGATTCTGCTGCTGTTGGTGAGCTGGCAGTGGGTGAAGCGACGCAAATAACCGTTAATGGGTTACATAGAGTCGTGTAGCTGTAAGTTAAGTTTAAAAAAAACCGCGATCCGTGAGGATGGCGGTTTTTTTATATCAGGCAGAACAGCGGCGAACCAGATCAACCGGTACGGACTGCTCGAGTGAAGGGCGGGAAAAGTTCTCAATGCGCTTGAGCAGGGAGTCAACGGAAAACAGCGCTAACCGATCGGTATCCTGGCGTACGGTCGTCAAGCTGTAGGCGGCATAACTCGCCTGCGGGATATCATCAAACCCGACCACTTTGACATCGGTGTTTTGTGCTGACTGGCGAAGGTAGTCCATCGCTCCCATCGCCAGCATATCGCTGGCACAGAAAATTCCCTCGAGATCGGGCTGTGCTCTTAAGACAGTTTCCGCTGCATCCCAACCGCACTGATAGCTGTCCCGATCGCAGAAATGGGCCACGGGCGGTGTTGCTGGTAGAGCGGCACGAAAGGCTCGCCAGCGCTCAGCGGTATTAAAGCTGTGCCGGTTCTCTCCAATAAAAGCCAGCTGTCGCAGATTTTGTTCAACAAACAGCTCTGCAACCTGGGTTGCGCCCTGAGTATTATCACTGCAAATGCGATCGATGCCAGGCAGACAGGCATAGCGGTTAACCAGCACGACCGGGATTTTCTTTGCCAGATACTCGCGGGCCAGAGCAAAGGGGGGCGCACCCGAGGTCATGATCACTCCGGTGATATGGTAGCTAAGTAGCTTGTACAGTGCGGGGTCGAGCTGATGCGGCCCGTTTATATTCAACAGCAGTGGCATAAAACCGTGTAGCGTCAGATGATGAATCAACGAGACCAGCAGCCTGCTGTTAAAGGGATTGTCGAAACTGGTGGAAATCAGGCCAACGAAGTTGCTGCTGCCGGTTATCATCGTTCTGGCAATAATGTTGACCTGATAACCCAGTTCATTTGCCGAGGCCAGAACGCGCTGGCGGGTTTGCTCCGAGACGGAGGCCCCGGGTGTAAACGTACGTGATACCGCTGAACGTGAAACCCCTGCATGACGTGCAACATCGGCTGCCGTAATCCAGTTTTTATTATCTGACGCCATTGCAACTCCCTGTCTATTGTCGCAAGCATGAAATCTTAGCCCTGCCGCCGTAATCCGGTTACTGGCGGTTGGTGGTTGCGGGGCGGGTCCAGATATAATGGATAAAAACCGTATTCTTCAGCCTGGCAAAAGGTGCCTTCAACAAGTTAGTAACAATAATTGCAGGGGCGGGAGGAAATTCAGGCAAAAAAAAACTCGCCGAAGCGAGTTTTTTGCAGAGCTGAAATTACAGCTTAGCGGCGTTTTCAGACAGGTATTTCGCCACGCCTTCTGGCGAAGCGCCCATACCTTCTTTGCCTTTTTCCCACTGAGCCGGGCACACTTCACCGTGCTCTTCGTGGAACTGCAGCGCGTCAACCATACGCAGCATTTCATCAACGTTACGACCCAGTGGCAGATCGTTAACAACCTGGTGGCGAACCACACCGGCTTTGTCGATCAGGAAAGAGCCGCGCAGGGCAACGCCCGCGTCCGGATGCTCGATACCGTAGGCTTTCTGGATTTCACGTTTGATGTCGGCAACCATTGCGTACTGCACTTCGCCGATGCCGCCTTTATCAACCGGAGTTTTACGCCACGCGTTGTGGACGAACTCTGAGTCGAAGGAAACACCCACAACTTCAACGCCGCGCTTCTGGAATTCAGCATAACGCTTGTCGAAAGCGATCAGCTCAGAAGGGCAGACGAAGGTGAAGTCCATTGGCCAAAAGAACACAACGGTGGCTTTACCAGCGGTGTGTTTTTTAAAGTTGAAGTTCTCTACGATCTCACCGTTGCCCAGTACGGCTGCGGCGGTAAAATCTGGGGCTGGACGAGTTACCAGGACCATGTTCACTCCTGTAAAAGTAAGTTGGATGAAGGTGACAAGATGCGGGAAGTATAAGGTGTGCATCCTGCCGCGAGCCAGCGTAATACGCCGATTATTCAGATAGGTTACGCCTATCAAAAGAAAGGTTAATACTAAAACAGTATCATACAATAACCTTTTTATTGAAAAGGGCAACCGCTAAGTCAGTCTGGGGCTACTTCACAGAATTTGCCGGGCCGCCCGATCCATCATCTGCGGATACAACTGCCAAAAAAAGTCTTCAAGTTGTTGATAATTTTCTTCAAAATCGTAATAACTCTCGCTCAGTGCCGCCAGGCGTGGGCGGCGGCTGGCCATACCTCGTAGCACATTTTGTAAATACGGCGCGGCGGCATAACGCTCCATCCAGCGGTCTCGCCATAAGTAATGATTAAGAGTCTGAAAACCTTCCGGCGTACCCGGCAATTGTGGCTCGATCACACTTTTAACATGAGACAAAAAAGCTGGCAGGGAAATTTCCGGCACCAGTTTAGCCCAGTGATGTGACAGGAAATGATCCCAGATAACGTCCAGCGTAATGGGTGCAACGCGCTTCGTTTCCGGACGAAACAACTGCCGCGCAGCACGGACTTCCGGCAGCGAATCGGTCAGTGCATCGATACGTCGGTGCAGGGCAATTCCTTCGGCAATATCGGCAGAAAACTGCTGCTGCGGATTGCCGCGAATGTAGTCGGCCATCAAATTGCCCAGCAGCGAACTGTTGGCAAGCGTGGCAAGATGGAGGTGAGCGAGATAGTTCATGCGCCTACTATATCTTATTTTTATCCACGGCTTTGCAACGACGGCATGAAAGATCAAGGGCAGGTTTAGAAGTTGCCGTTTTTCAGCTAGAATATGCGCCCTGATTTCCCTGAATGTGAATGACCATGCGCGTTGCCGATTTTTCTTTTGAGTTACCAGAATCTTTGATTGCCCACTATCCGCAGGCCCAGCGCAGCGGGTGCCGCCTGCTGTCGTTAAACGGTGAGGATGGCGCGCTGACGCACGGGGTGTTCACCGACTTACTGGACAAACTTAATCCCGGTGACCTGCTGGTGTTTAACAATACGCGGGTCATCCCGGCACGTATTTTTGGCCGCAAGGCCAGCGGCGGGAAAATCGAAGTGCTGATTGAGCGTATGCTGGATGATAAGCGCGTGCTGGCCCATGTGCGCTCGTCCAAATCTCCGAAACCGGGCAGCGCACTGCTGCTGGGCGAAGATGAAAGCGTGCAGGCAACGATGACCGCACGCCATGACACGCTGTTTGAAATTGAATTTAACGACCCGCGTGCGGTGCTGGATATTCTGAATGATATTGGCCATATGCCGCTGCCGCCATATATCGATCGTCCGGATGAAGAAGTAGACCGCGAGCTTTATCAGACGGTGTACAGCCAGAAACCTGGCGCCGTTGCGGCTCCTACCGCCGGTCTGCATTTCGACGAGCCTCTTCTGGCCGCGCTGCGTGAAAAGGGCATTGAAACCGCATTTGTTACCCTGCACGTTGGTGCGGGGACATTCCAGCCGGTGCGGGTGGACAGTATTGAAGACCACATTATGCACGCCGAATATGCGGAAGTGCCGCAGGATGTAGTGGATGCGGTGCTGGCCTGTAAGGCGCGCGGCAATCGGGTGATCGCCGTGGGCACCACTTCGGTTCGTTCGCTGGAGAGCGCGGCGCAGGCCGCTGGCGATGCGCTGATTGCGCCGTTCTTTGGCGATACCAAAATCTTTATCTATCCGGGTTATCACTATCAGGTCATTGACGCGCTGGTGACTAACTTCCACCTGCCGGAGTCTACGCTGATTATGCTGGTGTCTGCCTTTGCTGGTTATAAAAATACCATGCATGCCTATCAGCAGGCGGTAGCACAGGAATATCGCTTCTTCAGCTATGGTGACGCGATGTTCATTACCCGTAATTCGCAGGCCTGCCACGAGATCCCGGGGCAGGGCTGATTTTTCCAAAGGACGGCATCGGCTGTCCCTTTGATCACCATTAACATCGAACTGTTTCTTCGGTGGAGGCAATGTGAAGTTTGAATTAGATACTACCGACGGCCGCGCCCGTCGTGGTCGCCTGGTTTTTGATCGTGGCGTGGTAGAAACCCCGGCCTTTATGCCCGTGGGCACGTACGGCACGGTGAAAGGCATGACCCCGGAAGAAGTCGAAGCGACGGGTGCGCAGATTATTCTGGGCAACACCTTCCATTTATGGCTGCGTCCTGGCCAGGAAATCATGAAGCTGCACGGCGATCTGCATGATTTTATGCAGTGGAAAGGGCCGATCCTGACAGACTCCGGCGGTTTCCAGGTCTTCAGCCTGGGAGATATTCGTAAGATCACCGAGAAGGGCGTACATTTCCGAAACCCCATCAACGGTGATGCGATCTTCCTCGATCCTGAAAAATCGATGGAAATTCAGTACGATCTCGGTTCTGATATCGTGATGATTTTCGATGAATGTACGCCATACCCGGCCGACTGGGATTATGCCAAGCGTTCTATGGAAATGTCCCTGCGCTGGGCGCAGCGTAGCCGCGATCGCTTTGATTCGCTTGGGAATAAAAACGCGCTGTTCGGCATCATTCAGGGTAGTGTTTACGAAGATTTACGCGATGTCTCGGTTAAAGGACTGGTGGAGATTGGCTTTGATGGGTACGCTGTGGGCGGCCTGGCGGTCGGCGAGCCAAAAGAGGACATGCACCGTATTCTGGAGCACGTTTGTCCGCAGCTTCCTGAAGATAAACCGCGCTACTTAATGGGCGTGGGTAAGCCACAGGATCTGGTTGAAGGCGTCCGTCGTGGTATTGATATGTTCGACTGCGTGATGCCAACCCGTAATGCGCGTAACGGACATCTGTTCGTCACCGATGGTGTGGTGAAAATCCGTAACGCGAAGTATAAAGATGACACGTCTCCGCTGGATGCCGAGTGTGATTGCTACACCTGTCGCAATTACAGCCGTGCCTATTTGTACCATCTCGATCGCTGTAATGAGATTTTAGGAGCGCGACTGAATACCATTCATAATCTGCGTTATTACCAGCGCCTGATGGCGGGTTTACGCAAGGCTATTGAAGAAGGTAAATTAGAGCACTTCGTGACTGAATTTTACCAACGGACGGGGACGGCGGTTCCGCCATTAACGTCTGATAATTAAACAATGAGGGAATTTTAATGAGCTTGTTCATTTCTGATGCCGTGGCAGCTGCAGCACCATCACAGGGAAGTCCTTACTCTCTGGTGATTATGCTGGTTGTATTTGGTCTGATTTTCTACTTCATGATCCTGCGCCCTCAGCAGAAACGTGCGAAAGAGCACAAAAAACTGATGGACTCAATCTCTAAGGGTGATGAAGTGCTGACCACCGGTGGCCTGGTAGGCCGCGTTACGAAAGTAGCGGAAACTGGTTATGTCGCTATCGCGCTGAACGAAACCACTGAAGTTGTGGTCAAACGTGACTTCGTAGCTGCCGTTCTGCCGAAAGGTTCGATGAAGGCGCTGTAATTTTTGATGTCCCTAAGGGAACTGCCGTGTTAAACCGTTATCCTTTATGGAAGTACATCATGCTGATCGTCGTATTACTCGTCGGTCTGCTGTATGCACTGCCTAACCTTTATGGTGAGGATCCGGCTGTTCAGATCACTGGTGCGCGCGGAAGCGCCGCCAGTGAGCAAACGCTGGTTCAGATCCAAAACGCATTAAAAGAAGATAATATCCAGAGCAAATCTATTGCCCTGGAAAACGGCGCTATTATGGCGCGTTTCGCCAATACCGACGTGCAGCTGCGCGCTCGTGAAGCGATTATGAAGGTTCTTGGCGAGAATTTCGTTGTGGCGCTTAACCTTGCGCCGGCTACACCCACCTGGCTGTCAATGCTGAACGCAGAGCCGATGAAACTCGGTCTTGACCTGCGCGGCGGCGTGCATTTCCTGATGGAAGTCGATATGGATACTGCTCTGGGTAAACTCCAGGAGCAAAATATCGATAGCCTGCGTAGCGATCTGCGTGAAAAAAATATTCCTTACGTTAACGTTCGTAAAACTGACAACTACGGCATGGAGATTCGTTTCCGCGATGCGGATGCGCGTAATCAGGCCGTTAGCTATCTGACGAGCCGTCACCGCGATATGGTCATCAGTAGCAGCGGCAGCAATGCGCTGACTGCGGTAATGAGCGACGAACGTCTGCGTGAAGCGCGTGAATATGCGGTACAGCAGAACATCAACATTCTGCGAAATCGTGTTAACCAGCTGGGCGTAGCCGAGCCGCTGGTGCAGCGTCAGGGTGCGGACCGCATCGTGGTTGAGCTGCCGGGTATTCAGGACACCGCGCGTGCGAAAGAGATCCTCGGTGCAACGGCAACGCTGGAATTCCGCCTGGTTAACACCAGCGTGGATGCAACAGCGGCAGCAAACGGCCGCGTCCCGGGTGACTCTGAAGTGAAAGATACGCGTGATGGGCAGCCGGTTGTGCTGTACAAACGCGTGATCCTCACCGGTGACCATATTACCGACTCTACCTCAAGCATGGATGAGTACAACCAGCCACAGGTTAATATTTCCCTGGACAGCGCTGGCGGTAACATCATGTCCAACTTCACCAAAGACAGCGTCGGTAAGGCGATGGCTACCCTGTTTGTTGAATATAAAGACAGCGGGAAGAAAGATGCCAACGGCCGTTCGATTCTGGTGAAGCAGGAAGAGGTGATCAACGTTGCGAACATCCAGTCTCGTCTGGGTAACAGCTTCCGTATTACCGGCATTAACAACCCGAACGAAGCACGTCAGCTGTCGCTGCTGCTGCGTGCCGGTGCGTTGATTGCGCCAATCCAGATTGTTGAAGAGCGTACGATTGGCCCGACTATGGGTCAGCAGAACATCACTCAGGGTCTGGAAGCCTGCCTGTGGGGCCTGATCGCTTCGATCATCTTTATGGTGCTGTGGTACAAGAAATTCGGTCTGGTGGCGACCAGTGCGCTGTTAGCTAACCTGGTGCTGATTGTCGGCATTATGTCGCTGCTGCCGGGTGCGACGCTGACGATGCCGGGTATTGCCGGTATCGTTCTGACGCTGGCGGTTGCGGTCGATGCTAACGTACTGATCAACGAGCGTATCAAAGAAGAGTTGCGTAACGGGCGTTCCGTCCAGCAGGCGATTCATGAAGGCTATAAAGGTGCGTTCTCCAGTATCGTTGATGCCAACGTGACTACGCTGATTAAAGTTATCATTCTGTACGCAGTGGGTACCGGCTCGATTAAAGGGTTTGCTATCACCACGGCGATTGGTGTGGCAACGTCCATGTTTACCGCGATTATCGGCACCCGTGCCATCGTTAATCTGATGTACGGCGGCAAACGCATCAACAAGTTGTCTATCTGAGGAGTGCGTTGTGTCACAGGAACATAGTGTTGAACAAATGAATCACGGGCGTAAAGTCGTCGACTTTATGCGCTGGGATACGCTGGCGTTCATCATCTCTGGTCTGCTGCTGATTATCTCGGTAGCGATTATCGGTGTACGCGGGTTTAACTGGGGGCTTGATTTCACTGGTGGTACGGTGATTGAGATCAACCTAGAAAATCCGACCGATCTGGACGTGATGCGCGAAAGCCTGGTGAAGGCCGGGTTCGCAGAACCGCAGGTGCAGAACTTTGGCAGCAGCCGTGATGTGATGGTGCGTATGTCACCGAACGAAGGCAATGCGGGCCAGGAGCTGGGCAGCAAGGTGCTGGCGGTGATTAATGACACCACTAAGCAGCATGCTACCGTTAAGCGTATTGAGTTCGTTGGGCCGACGGTGGGTAGCGATCTGGCGACGGCAGGCGGCATGGCGCTGCTCTCCGCGCTGATTGCCATTCTGATCTATATCGGTTTCCGCTTCGAGTGGCGACTGGCGCTGGGTACTGTGTTGGCGCTGGCGCACGACGTGGTGATCACCATGGGGCTGCTCTCTCTGTTCCATGTTGAGATCGATCTGACTATCGTTGCCTCGCTAATGTCGGTTATCGGCTACTCGCTGAACGATAAGATCGTGGTCTCGGATCGTATTCGTGAGAACTTCCGCAAAATCCGTCGCGGATCGTCTTACGATATCACCAACGTCTCTCTGACGCAGACGCTGAGCCGTACCATTATCACCTCGGCAACGACGCTGGCGATGGTTCTGATCCTGTTCATTTTTGGTGGCGAGCTGCTGAAAGGCTTCTCTCTGACCATGCTGATCGGTATCACCATCGGTACTATCTCATCGATTTATGTCTCTTCAGCGCTGGCGCTGAAACTGGGCATGAAGCGTGAACATATGATCCAGCAGAAAGTGGAAAAAGAGGGCGCAGACCAGCCTTCGATTCTGCCTTAATGGTTGAACAGCCATAAAGCTAAGGGCCACATTATGTGGCCCTTTTTTTATGGTGCGCTGACCGCCGCAGCTGGCGACGCCACCACCACATCATGCACGCGCACGTAACCCAATTGCTCCGGTGACAGATTGCTCAACCGCAGCGGCACGCTGACCTGGCTGCGTGGTAATAGCGTGCTGGCGACCTCAATTTTTTGCGACATACTGCTGATACTCAACGGCTGACCGGTGGCGCTATCCAGCTCGCCCCATTCCACTTCAGCACTGAACGACGGCAGCACAGCGTCGCCGGTTGCACGAATATCCAGGGTGGCACGCGTGCCGTTAGCTTCGCTCTGAACGTGGCTTAACGAAAGTTTCAGATCGCCCGCTTGGCTTTTCAGGATCACCCCGGTATTTGCCTGCGGCAGCAGCCAGGCCCCCTGAGCAGCACCGCTATTAAGATGCCCCTGCTGTTCCAGCGCGCTCGCCTGGCGGGTGAGCTGACGCATTTCCTTACTCAGCTTGCCGACTTCATTATGCAGCTGGTTGATTTTCGGCTGCGACGGTGCGCTGGAACAGCCGGCCAGCGCCAGCAGCGACGCAATTAATGACAGTTTCAGATAAGCCGTTGTCATTATTCATTTCCTTCTGATGAACATTTGCTTTTATCTTAGAGCAAAGCGGTCTGAATAGCCTGCCCCGAAAAGCTGTCTTTTGCGGCCCACGCCGCATAAAGTCATGCAGTTTTGCGCCGCGTGGCTTTGGCAGGCGGCTTCGTTCGCGTTACACTAACCGTCAATTTCAAGGAATATCAGGACGCATCATGCATTGCCCATTCTGTTCCGCCGTGGATACCAAAGTGATCGACTCCCGCCTGGTGGGGGAGGGAACTTCGGTGCGTCGTCGTCGCCAGTGCCTGGTGTGTCATGAGCGCTTTACCACCTTCGAAGTCGCCGAACTGGTGATGCCGCGCGTGGTGAAAAGCAATGATGTGCGCGAACCGTTTAATGAAGACAAGCTGCGTAGCGGCCTGATGAAAGCGCTGGAGAAACGCCCGGTTAACTCCGATGCGGTTGAGACCGCGCTCAGCCATATCAAAAGCCAGCTGCGTGCGACCGGTGAGCGTGAAGTGGCCAGTAAGATGATTGGTAATCTGGTGATGGACGAGCTGAAAAAGCTGGATAAAGTGGCTTATATCCGTTTCGCCTCGGTCTATCGCAGCTTTGAAGATATTCGGGAATTTGGCGAAGAGATCGCCCGCTTACAGGATTGATGCGATGCGTGATGAATTCTATATGGCGCGTGCGCTTGAGCTGGCGCGCCTCGGTTGCTTTACCACTACGCCTAATCCAAACGTTGGCTGCGTTATTGTTCGCGACGGTGAAATTGTGGGTGAGGGCTATCACCGTCGAGCAGGTGAGCCGCACGCCGAAGTGCATGCGCTGCGAATGGCGGGCGATAAAGCCCGCGGTGCCACCGCCTATGTCACCCTTGAACCCTGTAGCCACCATGGACGCACGCCCCCCTGCTGTGACGCGCTGACGGCGGCAGGAGTGAGCCGGGTGGTTGCGGCGATGCAAGATCCCAATCCGCAAGTGGCCGGGCGCGGGCTGTATCGTCTGCAGCAGGCTGGCATTGACGTCAGCCACGGCATGATGATGCAGGAAGCAGAAGCGCTGAACCGGGGATTCCTCAAGCGGATGCGCACCGGATTCCCGTGGGTGCAGCTAAAGCTGGGTGCCTCGCTGGATGGCCGCACGGCAATGGCCAGCGGTGAAAGTCAGTGGATTACCTCGCCTGAAGCAAGGCGTGACGTGCAGAGGCTGCGGGCGCAAAGCTCTGCCATTCTCAGCACCAGCGCAACCGTACTGGCCGATAATCCGTCGCTGACGGTGCGCTATGATGAGCTGGATGCCAGCACCCGTTCACGCTATGCCGCAGAAGATTTGCGCCAGCCGGTGAGAATTATCGTAGACAGCCAGAATCGCGTCACGCCACAGCATCGACTTATTGCACAATCCGGGGAAACCTGGCTGGCGCGTAACGAAATCGATGCGCTATCGTGGCCGGAAAATGTGACCCAGTTTAGCGTGCCGCGCCACCATAACCGGATCGATCTGGTTTCGATGTTTATGCTGCTGGGTAAAAAACAAATCAACAGCGTGTGGGTGGAAGCCGGGGCACAGTTTGCCGGTGCGCTATTACAGGCTGGCGTGGTGGATGAGCTGATCGTCTATCTGGCACCGAAACTGCTGGGCGATGCGGGGCGTGGTCTGTGTCTTCTGCCTGGGCTGGAGCGTCTGGCCGATGCGCCGGAATTTGTCTTCAGCGACGTTCGCCAGGTGGGCCCGGATGTGCGCCTGACGCTGACGCCGCGATACCGTTGAGCTGACGGTCATCCTCCGCTGATGATTTTGCCTGCGCTTCCGTTTGCGCAAAAGCAAGCAGACGGATAAAGAGTGTGATAGAATCCGCCCCCCTGCGGGGCCAAACAGAACCCTGAAAGGAAGATTATGAACGTTATTGAAGCTGCTGTTGCTACCCCTGATGCGCGCGTTGCCCTTGTTATTGCGCGTTTCAACAACTTTATCAACGACAGCCTGCTGAGCGGCGCGATTGATGCCCTGAAACGTATTGGCCAGGTGAAAGATGAAAATATCACCGTGGTCTGGGTTCCGGGTGCCTATGAGCTGCCAATGACCGCTCGCGCGCTGGCAAAAGCCGGCAAGCACGATGCCGTTGTGGCGCTGGGTACCGTTATCCGTGGCGGCACCGCTCACTTCGAATATGTGGCAGGCGAGGCCAGCTCCGGTCTGGCCAGCGTTGCCATGAACAGCGATATCCCGGTTGCCTTTGGCGTGCTGACGACTGAAAACATCGAGCAGGCCATCGAACGCGCCGGAACCAAGGCGGGTAATAAAGGTGCTGAAGCAGCCCTGACCGCACTGGAAATGATTAACGTATTAAAAGCCATCAAAGCCTGATTTAAGGGGAATTTCGTGAAACCTGCTGCTCGTCGCCGCGCCCGTGAATGTGCTGTTCAGGCACTTTACTCGTGGCAGATCTCCAAAAACGACATCGCTGATGTCGAATACCAGTTTCTGGCGGAACAGGACGTTAAAGACGTCGATATCAATTATTTCCGTGAGCTGGTCGGCGGCGTTGCAACTAACAGTGCATACCTCGACGGCCTGATGAAACCCTATCTGTCACGTCAGCTGGAAGAGCTGGGACAGGTAGAAAAGGCGATCCTGCGTATTTCTCTGTTTGAACTGAGCAAGCGTTCAGATGTTCCCTACAAAGTGGCCATCAATGAAGGGATCGAGCTGGCGAAAGTGTTCGGTGCTGAAGACAGCCATAAGTTTGTCAACGGCGTGCTGGATAAAGCCGCTCCGCAGATCCGTCCAAACCGCAAATAATCTCTCAAGAGGCCGCTAACCCGGCCTCTTCTTTTTACTCCCGGAATGCACTATGGATTGTGGCGAATTTGAACTGATAGCACGCTACTTTGATCGTGTAACAAGCTCCCGTCGCGATGTCGAAAAAGGTATTGGCGACGACTGCGCCCTGCTGAGCGTGCCTGAAAAACAGTCTCTGGCGATCAGTACCGATACACTGGTGGCGGGCATCCATTTCCTTGCCGATATTCATCCAGCCGACCTCGGCTACAAAGCGCTGGCGGTTAACCTGAGCGACCTCGCTGCAATGGGGGCCGATCCCGCGTGGCTGACCCTTGCGCTGACGCTGCCAAAAGTGGATGAGAGCTGGCTGGAAAGCTTTAGCGACAGCCTGTTTGAACTGCTCGACTATTACGACATGCAGCTGATCGGCGGTGATACCACGCGTGGCCCGCTCAGCATGACGCTGGGTATCCATGGGCTGGTGCCGCAGGGCAGGGCGCTGCGTCGATCCGGTGCATGCATTGGTGACTGGATTTACGTGACCGGCACGCTCGGTGACAGCGCCGCCGGTCTGGCTCTGCTGCTGGGTCAGGCTGAGTTGAGCGATCCTGCGGCACATGAAGCCTTACTCAAGCGCCATCTGCGACCTATCCCGAGAATCCTGCAGGGCCAGGCATTGCGCGATCTGGCGACGTCGGCGATCGATATCTCCGACGGGCTTATCTCCGATCTCGGCCACGTGCTGAAAGCCAGCGACTGCGGCGCGCGGATCAATCTGGATGCCTTGCCGCTGTCAGCATCGCTGAAACAGAACTTCAGCCCCGAGCAGTGTCTGCACTGGGCGCTGAGCGGTGGCGAAGATTACGAACTGTGTTTCACGGTGCCGGAAATCAATCGCGGTGCGCTGGATGTGGCGCTCGGCTATCTTGGCGTACCGTTTACCTGTATTGGCCAGATGGGCCCGCAGTCAGAGGGGCTGGTTCTGTTGCAGGATGACAGAGTCGTGGAGTTTAACCATAAAGGATTTGACCATTTTGGCTCGTGAAAAAGATGTGGCGAAAAGCCGCCTGAAGATGAGTAACCCGTGGCACCTGCTGGCCACCGGTTTCGGCAGCGGGCTCAGCCCGTGGATGCCCGGCACCATGGGGTCGATTGCAGCGATCCCCTTCTGGTATCTGCTGAATCTGCTGCCGCAGGATCTCTACGTGCTGGTACTGCTGTTAGGGATCAGTATCGGCGTCTATCTCTGTCATCGCACCGCGAAGGATATGGGCATTCACGACCACGGCAGCATCGTCTGGGATGAGTTTATCGGGATGTGGATTACCCTGATGGCGATTCCGGTCAACAGCTGGCAGTGGGTGCTGGCGGGATTCCTGGTGTTCCGTCTGTTTGATATCTGGAAGCCGTGGCCGATCCGCTGGTTTGACCGCAACGTTCACGGCGGAATGGGCATTATGGTGGACGATATCGTAGCCGGGATTGTTTCTGCCGCTATTCTCTACCTTGCCGGTCACTACTGGCTGATGTAACTCCCAATCAGGATCAACGTGATTCCGATTAGCTAGTCTGCCTTGATACAGGACGAAAAAATTATCGTCCTGTATCAACATTCAGAGACTCGTTAGAGCATCATTGCTCAACACGCCAACACGCCAACACGCCAACACGCCAACACGCCAACACGTATAGCTGGCTTTACTCGCTTACTCGAACCCAACAACCGGATGCGGCTGATAAACGCTTTCCAACTCGATAATCTCTTCCTGAGTCAGTTCGACCTCCGTTGCCTTGACCAGGTCGGCCAGCTGTTCGCTGCGTGATGCACCAATAATCGGTGCGGTCACCGCCGGTTTACTGAGCAGCCAGGCCAGCGCTATCTGCGCCCGGCTGACCCCTTTGTCCCTGGCAATCGCCTCAACGCGGGCGGCAATCGCGGCGTCGTTATCCTCATTGGCCGTATACAGCGTCTGGCCGTATTGATCGGATACCGTCCGCGCGGTGGCTTCCCCCCACGGCCGGGTCAGGCGACCTCGCGCCAGCGGGCTCCAAGGCAGTACGGCGATGTTCTCCGCCAGGCACAGCGGATGCATTTCCCGCTCCTCTTCACGCTGGATCAGATTGTACTGGTCCTGCATGCTGACAAAACGCGTCCAGCCGTAGCGATCGGCGGTGTACAGCGCTTTGGCAAACTGCCAGCCGTACATGGAAGAGGCACCGATATAGCGGGCTTTACCGGCTTTCACCACGTCGTGCAGCGCCTCCAGCGTCTCTTCCAGCGGCGTGTTGTAGTCCCAGCGATGGATTTGCAGCAGATCGACGTATTCCATACCCAGCCGGTTCAGGCTGTCATCAATTGACTGCAAAATATTCTTCCGCGACAGGCCGCCGGAAAGGTTGCTCATCGGGAAGAACACTTTGGTCGCAACCACGACCTCATCGCGGCGGGCATAGTCGCGCAGGGCCCGGCCGACGATCTATTCGCTGCTGCCGTCGGAGTAACTGTTGGCGGTATCAAAGAAGTTAATGCCGGCTTCCAGCGCCTGTTTGATTAGCGGGCGGCTGCTCTCTTCGGGTAGCGTCCAGGCGTGCTTGCCACGATCGGGTTCACCATAGGTCATGCAGCCCAAGCTCAGGCGTGATACGGTCAGGTCGGTATTCGCTAACTGAATGGTTTTCATGAAGACTCCTGCTATTTATCGTTGCGTAAGCATAGCAGGTGTGAGGCTCCCCCTCTCAGTGGGGGAGCACAGGATGCTTACTGCTGCAGCCACCCGGTAATTTGCTGCTGAATCCCTGAGGCATCCAGCTGGAAGTCGGTGCGGATCTCTTCCTGAGTGCCCTGCGGAATAAACACGTCCGGCAGGCCGAGGTTTAGCACCGGAACCGGTTTGCGCTTCGCCATCAGCAGTTCATTCACACCGCTGCCTGCGCCACCTTTAATCGCGCCTTCTTCCAGCGTAATCAGCGCATCGTGACTCGCAGCCAGCTCCAGAATCAGCGCTTCATCCAGCGGTTTAACAAAGCGCATATCCACCAGCGTGGCATTCAGTGCTTCTGCCGCAGCGGCCGCTTCCGGTAACAGAGTACCGAAGTTGAGGATAGCCAGCTTCTCGCCCTGGCGCTTAACGACACCTTTGCCCAGCGGCAGCGAAGCCAGTGGCTCGATAGTGGCACCGGTTCCGGTGCCGCGCGGGTAGCGTACCGCGCTCGGGCCGTCCTGATAGTGATAGCCGGTATAGAGCATCTGGCGGCACTCGTTCTCATCGCTCGGCGTCATGATCACCAGGTTCGGGATGCAGCGCATAAAAGCGATATCGAAAGCGCCCTGATGCGTCTGGCCGTCGGCACCCACGATGCCACCGCGGTCGATAGCAAACAGCACCGGGAGTTTCTGAATCGCCACATCATGAATCAGCTGATCGTAAGCGCGCTGGAGGAACGTCGAGTAGATCGCCACGATCGGCTTGTAGCCGCCAATCGCCAGACCGGCGGCGAAGGTCACCGCGTGCTGTTCGGCAATGGCAACGTCGAAATACTGTTTCGGGTATTCGCGTGAGAAAGTCACCATGCCCGAGCCTTCACGCATCGCCGGCGTCACCGCCATCAGTTTTTCATCCTGAGCCGCGGTTTCACACAGCCACTGGCCGAAGATTTTTGAATAGGACGGCAATCCTTCGGCGCTTTTTGGCAGCAGACCGCTTGCCGGGTCGAACTTCGGCACCGCGTGCCAGGTAATCGGGTCCTGCTCGGCCGGGGCGTAGCCTTTGCCCTTTTTGGTCATAATGTGCAGGAACTGCGGTCCTTTCAGCGCGCGCATATTACGCAAGGTCTGCACCAGCGCCAGCACGTCGTGGCCGTCTACCGGGCCGATGTAGTTAAAGCCCAGCTCTTCGAACAGCGTGCCGGGAACCACCATGCCTTTCAGGTGTTCTTCGGTGCGCTTGACCAGTTCTTTAATCGGCGGCAGGCCGGTTAGTACTTTTTTACCGCCTTCACGCAGACGTGCGTAGGTTTTGCCGGAGAGCAGCTGCGCCAGCCGGTTATTCAGCGCGCCCACGTTTTCAGAAATCGACATTTCGTTGTCGTTGAGGATCACCAGCAGGTCGGCTTTGATATCGCCGGCATGGTTCATCGCTTCAAACGCCATACCGGCCGTGATCGCACCGTCGCCAATAATGCAGGCGGTACGGCGATCCTTGCCTTCTTTACCGGCGGCAACGGCCATGCCCAGCCCGGCGCTGATAGAGGTTGAGGAGTGACCGACGTTCAGCACGTCGTATTCACTTTCATCACGCCACGGGAACGGATGCAGCCCGTTTTTTTGGCGGATTGTCCCGAT
Organism: Erwinia sp. S38; assembly: GCF_016624545.1. Classification (NCBI taxonomy): domain Bacteria; kingdom Pseudomonadati; phylum Pseudomonadota; class Gammaproteobacteria; order Enterobacterales; family Erwiniaceae; genus Erwinia; species Erwinia sp. S38. Next base: position 41,659 of record NZ_JACVTS010000006.1, read on the forward strand.
GCGATCGCGGCGCCCGGTAAGGATTTTATGCGGATAGGCCTGATGGCCAACGTCCCATACGAGATGATCGAATGGCGTGTTGTAGACGTAGTGCAACGCAACGGTCAGCTCTACAACGCCCAGCCCCGAAGCAAAGTGGCCGCTGGAGCGGCTCACGCTGTCGAGCAGATACTGGCGCAGCTCATCACAGAGTTTTGGCAGGCTCTCTTTCGGTAGCAAACGTAATTCTTGCACCGTTTCTGCCAGCGCCAGCGTCGGGTATTTTCCAGGTTCAAAACTCATCAGTGACTCATTATGGCTATTTATCGCGTTCAATTATGAAGCCGGCCAGCGCCCGCAACGGGGTGGTATTATAGGATTGTGCGGCCAGCGTTTCTAATGCGCTGAGAGACTCCTGATAGAGATCCCATGCTTTTGTCCGTGCTCCCTCCAGCCCCAGCAGCGCCGGGTAAGTGCTTTTGCCCAGTTGCTGATCGGCTCCTTGCTGTTTGCCGAGCACGGCGGTATCACCTATCACATCCAGAATATCGTCCTGAACCTGGAATGCCAGCCCAATAGCACTGGCGTAACGATCGAGTGCAGGCAAGGCGTTACGGCCTCTTTCCCCTGCGGCCAGCGCGCCAAGGCGCACGGCAGAACGGATCAGCGCGCCGGTTTTATGGCGGTGAATCTGTTCGAGTGCGGTTAAATCAACCTGCTTGCCTTCTGCCGCTAAATCCAGTGCCTGGCCGCCGCACATTCCCGCAACACCGCTGGCCTGCGCCAGTTCGGAAAGCATGGCAATACGGAATTCAGCCGCAACGCCGGGCATCGGGGCATCGGCCAGAATCGAGAAGGCCAGCGTTTGCAGGGCATCGCCTGCCAGAATGGCTGTGTCTTCACCGAATTTAATATGGCAGGTTGGCTGCCCACGGCGCAGGCTGTCGTCATCCATGGCAGGTAAATCGTCGTGAATCAGGGAATAGGCATGAATGCATTCAACGGCCGCCGCAGGCGCATCCAGAGCACTGTCATCGGCGTGCAGCATCTGACCGGTGGCATAAACCAGAAAAGGACGCAGCCTTTTCCCTCCTAATAATGCGCCATATTCTATGGCATTTACTAGCGGAGTGCTCTGAAAAGGTAGCTCGGCAATATAACGCTGCAATGCGGCATTCACGCGCTGATAATGCGCATGCTGTAATGCGATGAAATCCATCAGTCGTTTTCCGGAGTAAAAGGCGTCAGATCGGCGTTTTTATCGTCATTCAAAAGGATCTGCACCCGCTGTTCGGCCTGCTGTAGCGTTTGCTGCCCGATACGCGCCAGCTGCACGCCGCGCTCGAACTCGCTCAGCGCCTCTTCCAGCGGAAGGTTGCCGCTTTCAAGGCGGGTGACGATCTGTTCCAGCTGCTGCAGTGAGCTTTCAAAACTGGCAGGCTGTTCGGATTTTTTCGGCATGTTTGATCCTGGCTTGTTATCTCTGTCAGCGGATAATGACTTATGGTATCCGACTCGAAATGATTCGCAAAATATACCCGTCATCTTTCCACTGACAATCACGTGATATGTGCACTGGTACAGAACAATCTTACGGGTGAGCGGCAGACCGGCAGTAGATGAATAAGCACCCATCGGGCAAATGATGATATACTGCTGCGCCTGAATGCAAAGGCCATGAGCCATTTTGCAAGACCCTGATTTTACCAGCTAAGTGCCTTTCGTTTCAGCACTTAATTGCCTAGCGAACCCATGCCACCATGAAGTTTATCATTAAGTTATTCCCAGAAATCACCATTAAAAGCCAGTCCGTGCGCCTGCGTTTTATCAAAATCCTTACCGGAAATATTCGCAACGTACTTAAACACTACGATGAAAACCTTGCCGTGGTGCGCCACTGGGACCATATCGAAGTACGCGCGCGCGATGAGAGCCAGCGGCCAACGATTATCGGTGAGCTGACGCGTATCCCGGGTATCCACCATATTCTGGAAGTTGAAGACCGTCCTTACACCGATGTGCACAACATCTTCGAGCAGACGCTGGAACTGACCCGCGAACGCATTGAAGGGAAATCCTTCTGTGTACGCGTCAAGCGCCGCGGTAAGCATGAGTTCAGCTCGCAGGACGTTGAGCGCTACGTTGGTGGCGGCCTGAACCAGCACGTGGCTTCTGCCCGCGTGCAGCTAAACCGCCCGGACGTGACGGTTAACCTGGAAATTGAAGACGACCGCCTGCTGCTGATAACCGGCCGCTTTGAAGGTATCGGTGGCTTCCCGATTGGCACACAGGAAGACGTGCTGTCGCTGATCTCCGGTGGTTTCGACTCCGGCGTTTCCAGCTATATGCTGATGCGTCGCGGCTGCCGCGTTCATTACTGCTTCTTCAATCTGGGCGGTGCCGCTCATGAGATTGGCGTGCGTCAGGTGGCCCACTATCTGTGGAAGCGCTACGGCAGCTCGCATCGCGTTCGCTTTGTTGCTATCAACTTTGAGCCGGTGGTCGGTGAGATCCTGGAAAAAGTGGATGATGGCCAGATGGGCGTGGTGCTGAAACGCATGATGGTGCGCGCGGCGTCGAAAGTGGCCGAACGCTACGGCGTGCAGGCGCTGGTCACCGGTGAAGCGCTGGGGCAGGTTTCCAGCCAGACTCTCACCAATCTGCGCTTAATTGATAACGCCAGCGATACCCTGATCCTGCGTCCGCTGATTTCACACGATAAAGAGCACATCATTAATCTGGCGCGTGAAATCGGAACGGAAGACTTTGCCCGCACCATGCCGGAGTACTGTGGTGTGATCTCGAAAAGCCCGACGGTGAAAGCCGTGAAGGCGAAAATTGAAGCGGAAGAGCAGAACTTCGATTTCACCATTCTCGACCGCATGGTGGAAGAGGCGACCAACGTCGATATCCGCCAGATCGCTGAGAAAACTCAGGAAGAAGTGGTGGAAGTGGAAACCGTGGCGTCATTTAGTACGAATGACGCGGTGCTGGATATCCGCTCCAACGACGAACAGGATGCTCGTCCGCTTGAGGTTGACGGCGTTGAAGTGAAATCCCTGCCGTTTTACAAGCTGAGCACTCAGTTTGGCGATCTCGACCAGTCGAAAACCTGGCTGCTGTACTGCGAGCGCGGCGTGATGAGCCGTTTGCAGGCGCTGTATCTGCACGAGCAGGGCTTTACCAACGTGAAGATTTATCGCCCTTAACATACGGAATGGCAGCACACTCACTGTTGCCATCCCCCATCAGTCCAGCTGCGGATATCCAGATTTCTAAGAAAAAGCCCGGATATCCGCGCTGAAATAAATCACGCTTGTTAGCGTTAATCACGCTTGATGGGCGTACTTTGCCAGCCTTATCTTCAGCAACTCAGTAATAAGTTGCCGTTGCTCAATCCTTATAGTCGTAAATCCCTGCCGCCAGTACCATCTGCTCGCCAACTTCACGCGCTTTGTCTTTACCCACCAGTAAATCAATCAGCTTGAGGGCGAAATCAATGGTGGTACCCGGTGCCTGGCTGGTCAGCAGATTCACGCGACGATCCCAGACTACGCGGCGATCCATCCACTTACCTTCGGGAATGGTCTCTTTCAGCCCCGGGAAGCCGGTCATATTCCCCACCGGGAACAGGTCGTGCGGGATCAGTACGGTGCCCGGGGTGGCGCACATAGCGGCCACGATGCGGCCGGAAAGGTGAAACTGCCGCACGGCCTCGACCAGCAGCGGGCTGTCGCGAAAACACTCGGCACCCTTCAAACCGCCCGGCAGGACGATGGCATCGAACTCGTCGTCGGCCACCTGCACCAGCGGCGCATCCGCCAGCAGCCGCACTCCGCGTGAACAGACAATTTCACGATCGCCGTTTTCGGCCACGCTCGCGGTGACGACGCGAATGCCCGCGCGCACCAGTAGATCGATGGTGGTAACGGCTTCGGTTTCTTCACTCCCAGGTGCCAGGCAAACCAGCACCGATGCGTTCGCGGTCATAATCTTGTTCCTTACGCTTAATAAATTCAAAAAGACGGTTGTTCTCCGGTGTTACCAGGCCCTGAGCGCGGGCACGACGGATCACGTAGCCGTTGATATAGTCAATTTCCGTACGGCGCTGGGCACGGATATCCTGCAGCATGGAAGAGGTATTGCCCGCCGTGCTGCGGATCACATCCATCACGTAGTCGATCAGCCATTCGCGTGAGATATGCTGGCCTTCTCGTTCCATGACGGCGGCCACTTCATTGCTGAGCGCGTCAATTTCCTCACGGTGCTCCATCAGCTCGCCGTTGGTGCAGTCGTAAAATACGGTGAGTGGGTTAATCACGCAGTTCACCGCCAGCTTCTGCCAGGCCGCAGAGGCGACATTGTTGTGCCAGGCGACATCAGGTAGTGCGGCATGCAGCGTTTCCGCGAGCTCGCTCATTGCTTCAGCAGCAGGAGAAATGGGTCCGACATGCGTTATCCCGGAGGCTACGTGGACGATCACTGTGCCATCGTGCCTGGCCGCATGCGTCGTAACGCCGCGCAGCAATGGCTGACGCAGCGTTTTCAGTTCATCAAGTGTGCCCATGCCGTTGTGCAGCAGCAGCACCGGACAGTTTTCCGGCAGGATAAACTGCAGGTTCTTCACGGCCTCAGATACCTGCCAGGCTTTCAGCGTGACCAGCAGCAGATCGCTTTTCGCGAGAAAGGTCGGATCGTTAGCGATCAGCGTTTTATTGATCGGGGAGCCGTGTAAATCGATCACGTTTACCGAGCAGTAGGGTTGTGGAACCCTTAACCAGCCCTGAACTTCATGCCCCTGTTGTTCAAGAGCAGCAAGCCAGATCTGCCCTAAAGCTCCGCATCCAAGTACGGTGATTTTCATTGTTCCTCCCCGCGGCGGGGTGAGTTAAACAGTTTACCCGCGCATCTGTTGATTATTATAGCTTTCAGCGTCCGCAGTTTTATTTACCCGTGGCAAGCAGGTATTATGCCTGTCACTTTAGTCTCAGGAGAATAGATCATGCCATCTTTCGATATCGTTTCCGAAATTGACATGCAGGAAGTGCGCAATGCCGTTGAAAACGCCAACCGCGAAATCGCCACCCGCTTTGATTTCCGTAACGTGCAGGCCAGCTTCGAGCTGAACGAAAAAAATGAATCCATCAAGGTTGCCAGCGAGTCAGATTTCCAGGTGAAACAGCTGCTGGATATCCTGCGTGAAAAACTGCTGAAGCGCGGCATTGAAAATGCGGCGCTGGACGTGCCCGAAGAGATTGAGCACAGCGGTAAAAACTGGAGCGTCGATGCCAAAATGAAAAAAGGCATTGAGAGCGATGTAGCGAAGAAGCTGGTTAAGCTGATCAAAGACAGCAAGCTGAAAGTTCAGACCCAGATTCAGGGTGATGAAGTTCGCGTTACCGGTAAGTCACGCGATGACCTGCAGGGCGCAATGGCGCTGGTGCGTAAGGGCGAACTGGGCCAGCCATTCCAGTTCAAAAACTTCCGCGACTGATCCTCACATCGCCTCTTTGTTTTGGCGTTTCGGACCGTGATGTAAGGCCCGAGTGCTGAGGTGCAGGTGATATGAGGTTGGCTGGCTGGCCCCTGTTCAGGGGCTGGCTGGTACATATTCATTTCAACGCGAATGGGTCTGCAATGACGTGCGGATCTGAAGCATTGCACCGACCACGGCCGGGCGGTGCATTTGCGGTATTTAGATACGGTTTACGCCGCTGAAGCAATCAGTTTTTCCAGCGTAGCGCGGCTGGTGACCTTACTGTCGATTTTGACGTAGGCACTTTGCTCTTCCGGCACGATAAATACGGCCGTTACGCCAGGCTCGGTTTTCAGCTTCTGCTCCAGTGCATTTTTATCCAAGGTACAGGCTTCCAGCGTTATCCGCAGGCTGCTGACGTAAGGCGGTTCCTGCATGGTGATGCTGACCAGCAGCCAGACCGCGGCGATGACTGCGCCAACCACAAATACGCTCTGCGCATCAAAATGACCAAATACCCATCCGCCCATGCTGCCACCGATCGCCACGCCGATAAACTGGCTGGTTGAGTACAGCCCCATAGCGGTGCCTTTGAAGCCGGGAGGGGACTCTTTGCTGACCAGCGAGGGCAGAATGGCTTCCATCAGATTAAAGCCGACAAAGAACAGCTGCACGCCGATAACCAGCGTCCAGAAATGGCCACCAGCCAGCCAGAGGACGACTTCCGCCACCAGCATCAGCGCCACGCAGAAGATAAACACGCGCTTCATACGGCGCTTCACTTCGGCGTAAATAATAAAGGGCACCACGCTGACGAAGGCGATAAGCATGGTCACCAGGTACACTTTCCAGTGTTCGGCGGCCGGTAAGCCCGCGCGTTCAAACTGGCCCGGCAGCGCGACAAAGCTCGACATCAGCAAAATGTGCAGGCAGAGAATGCCGAAATTCAGTTTCACCAGGCGGCTGTTTGCCAGCACATCGCGGAAGCTGCCTTTCACCATGCCCGACTCGCGGTTGAGCACGTGGCTGGAGGCGGAAGGCACCACCAGAAGGGTAATAACAATACCTGAGGTTGCCAGCACGGCGATCATCCAGAACAACGCGTGCAGGCCAAACGCATTGGTCACGATCGGCCCCAGCACCATGGCGATAGCGAAGGTGATGCCAAAGCTGATGCCGATAAACGCCATCGCTTTGGTGCGGTTCTGTTCGCGTGTTAAATCGGAGAGCAGCGCCATTACCGCTGCGGCTATCGCACCGGAGCCCTGTAGCGCTCGGCCAAGGATTACTCCCCAAATTGAGGTGGTTAATGCGGCAATCACGCTACCAAGAACAAAAATAATCAGTCCGCCGACGATCAGCGGCTTGCGGCCAATACGATCGGAAAGCAGACCAAAGGGGATCTGGAATACGGCCTGGGCTAAACCGTAAATGCCGATGGCCAGCCCGATCAATGCTTCGCTGGCTCCCTGTAAAGCCATGCCATAAGTGGTGAGGACCGGTAACACCATAAACATGCCCAGCATACGCAGGGAAAAAACCGTCCCCAGGCCCCAGGTAGCACGAAGCTCGACCGGGGTCATTTTATTATCGTTCATTACTACCTCATACATTTAGTGCGCATAGTTTATGTGCGAGGGGAGGGCGGGTACAACATTACTTGCGAAGAAGTCGTAACAAAAAGAAAGGGCGCGAAATCGCGCCCTTTATCGTGATGCAGCTTTGCTTACCGGACGTAAGTCAGCAGATCTTTAGAAGCGGGGGTCATAAAATCGACAGACATCATCACGCTCAGCGCGGTGATAGCAACGATTGAAAACACGAACAGTTTACGCGCCCAAACTCGGTCGTTTGAGGTTTTGTAACCTGACAGTGCCATACCCAGCCACCAGACGCTAACCGCTGCGGCCACCACCAGATATTTATATCCGGCATAACCACCCAGCGTCAGCATCAGCGTGGCAATCATAAACGCCAGGATATACAGCGTAATATGATTTTTCGCGACCGAAATGCCTTTCACCACCGGCAGAACCGGAATGTTGGCTGCCTGGTAATCTTTAAAGCGGAAGATAGCAATCGCATAGGAATGCGGCATCTGCCACAGGCTAAAGATAGCCAGCAGGATCAACGCACCGGCGTCAAACTGATTGGAAACCGCACAGTAGCCGATCACCGGAGGTGCTGCGCCAGAGAGGCTGCCAATCAGGGTGCCGTAGACGGAGTTGCGCTTCATGTACAGGCTGTAAACGCCGACATAAACCACGAAACCCATCACCGCCAGCCACATGGCCAGCGGATTTGCTCCGAAATACAGCATCGCAAAGCCAGCAATACCTAAAACGGTCGCATAAACCAGGCTCAGTTTCGGAGAGATGAGGCCTTTGACCATCACCCGATTCTTGGTTCTCTCCATCTTTTTGTCGATGTCGCGGTCAATGTAGTTGTTATAAACACAACCCGATGCCACCACCAGCGAAACGCCGACAAGGGTGAAGAGAAACAGGGAGTAATCGATGCTGCCTTTAGAAGCCAGCAGGAATCCCCCGATAACAGAAATTAAATTCCCGAAAATAATCCCTGGTTTTGTTACTTGCAGGTATCGCTTAATCATCACAGTAGCTCTGTTAGTGGGTCATCATGTTGTAGTTGAGGTTCCACATGATCCAGAGAGAGCCGACAACAACAATCAGGATGATGATCGCCGCGAAGACGATAGCAACCATATTCCAGCCGCCCTCAGACTTGCTGTCCAGGTGCAGGAAGTACACCAGGTGAACCAGCAGCTGAACAACCGCACACACCAGAACCACAGTCAGCGTAACCGCTTTAGAAGCACCGCCGTCCATAACCATCCAGAACGGGATACCGGTCAGAATGATCGACAGGATAAAGCCGATCATATATGACTTCACGCTACCGTGTGACGCGCCGCCATGTTCGTTTACAGAATGACTCATTACATGGCCCCCATCAGATAAACAATGGTGAATACGCAGATCCAAACCACATCCAGGAAGTGCCAGAACAGGCTCAGGCACATAATACGCGCGCGGTTAGTATCGTTCAGGCCACGCTTGGAAACCTGGAACATCAGCACCAGCATCCAGATCAGGCCAGAGGTCACGTGCAGACCGTGGGTACCAACCAGCGTGAAGAACGCGGAGAGGAAGCCACTACGATCCGGACCGAAGCCCTCTTTGATCAGGTGATGGAATTCATAGATTTCCATCCCGATGAAGCCCAGACCGAACAGGAAGGTCATGAACAACCAACCGAGTACGGCCCCTTTCTGGCCTTTGTTCATGTTGATAACTGCAAAACCGTAGGTAATGGAGCTCAACAGAAGCAGGGCGGTTTCAACCAGTACGAACGGCAGCTCAAAGATATCTTTGCCTGCCGGGCCACCGGCGGTGTTGTTAACCATCACACCATACGTCGCAAACAGGGTTGCGAAGATGATGCAGTCACTCATCAGGTAGATCCAGAAGCCAAAGATCTTATTGGCTCCCGCATCGTGATGCCCATGGTCCCCATGGGCGTCGTCGTGGTGTTTAGTCAGAGTTTCAGTTGACATTTTTCAGACCTGCTTTGCTAATTTCGTCAAAGTGCTGATTCTCGATTTTTTCGATTTCGGCAACAGGAACGTAGTAATCCACGTCTTCGTCAAAGCTCTTCACGATCCAGCTCACGATCATGCCCAGGAAGGACAGACCCAGAAGCCACCAGATGTGCCAGATTGCTGCGAAACCAAAGATGGTAGCGAACAGAGCAATGATGATACCGGCGCCGCTGTTTTTCGGCATATGAATTTCTTCATAGTGCGTCGGCTGTTTATAAGCTTCACCTTTTTCCTTCATTTCCCAGAACGCATCGCGCTCGTGAACGTGAGGAACAACGGCAAAGTTATAGAACGGTGGCGGTGAAGAGGTTGCCCACTCCAGCGTACGTGCACCCCATGGGTCACCGGTCAGGTCACGGTTCTGTTCACGGTCGCGAACGGAAACGTAGAACTGAGTCAGCTGACAGATTACACCACAGGCAATCAGTGCAGCACCGAATGCAGCTACAACCAGCAGCGAGTGGAACTGAGGATCGATGTCCTGGCTAATACGACGGGTCATACCCATGAAGCCCAGCGCGTACAGCGGCATAAAGGCAACAAAGAAGCCGATAATCCAGAACCAGAACGCACGGATACCCCATTTTTCATTCAGCGTGAAGCCGAACGCTTTAGGGAACCAGTAGGTCACACCCGCGAAGCAACCGAATACTACACCACCGATAATGACGTTATGGAAGTGAGCAATCAGGAACAGACTGTTGTGCAGAACAAAGTCAGCACCCGGCACGGCCAGCAGAACCCCGGTCATACCACCTACAGAGAAGGTGACCAGGAAGCCAACGGTCCACAGCATTGCAGAGTGCATCTGAATGCGACCCTGATACATAGTGAACAGCCAGTTGAAGATTTTAACACCGGTCGGGATGGCGATGATCATCGTCATAATACCGAAGAAGGCGTTAACGTTCGCACCCGCACCCATGGTGAAGAAGTGGTGCAGCCAAACGATGAAGGACAGGATGGTAATAACTACCGTTGCCCACACCAGAGAGGTATAACCAAACAGACGCTTTTTAGAGAAGGTTGCAACGATTTCGGAGAACACACCAAAGACTGGCAGAACCAGGATGTATACTTCCGGATGACCCCAAACCCAAATCAGGTTGACGTACATCATCATGTTGCCGCCCATATCATTGGTAAAGAAGTGGAAACCAAGATAGCGGTCAAGCGTCAGCAGCGCTAAGGTCACGGTCAGAACCGGGAACGCAGCGATGATTAATACGTTAGTACACAGTGAAGCCCAGGTGAACACCGGCATTTTGAACATAGTCATGCCAGGCGCACGCATTTTCAGGATAGTAACGAAGAAGTTAATACCTGTTAATGTCGTACCAATACCGGATAACTGCAGACTCCATATCCAGTAGTCAACCCCGACCCCCGGACTGTACTCCGCACCGGAAAGTGGTGGATAAGCCAGCCAGCCGGTCTGAGCAAATTCGCCCACGCCCAGTGACAGGTTAACCAGAACCACACCGACAACGGTGAACCAGAAGCTCAGGTTGTTCAGGAACGGGAAGGCCACGTCGCGTGCGCCGATCTGTAGAGGAACAGCAATGTTCATCAGACCGACAACAAACGGCATCGCTACGAAGAAGATCATGATCACGCCGTGGGCGGTGAAGATCTGGTCGTAGTGGTGCGGTGGCAGGAATCCTGCTTCACCTGCAGAGGCAAGCACCTGCTGGCTACGCATCATGACCGCATCGGCAAAGCCACGCAGCAGCATGACGAAGGCCAGGATGATGTACATGATACCGAGTTTTTTGTGGTCGACAGAGGTCAGCCACTCGCTCCAAAGATAGTTCCACTTACCGAAGTAAGTGATTGCAGCCACAAGCGCCAGGCCACCAAGAATGATGGCTGCTACCGTAACAACGATAATCGGCTCGTGGAGGGGCACTGCATCCAGTGTTAATTTACCTAACATTGTATTATTCCTCGGCTCCCGCGTGAGCGGAATGGCTCATATCCATACCTTCATGCGATGACATGTCCATACTTCCGCCGTGGTTCATCTGGAACTGATTGATAACATCTAAGAACAGACCAGGTTTCACACTTGAGAAGAATTCAACAGGGTGATTTTCGCTAGGCGCTGCCAGCTTATTAAAATCATCCATAGTCGCGAGTGTAGAGGTTGACTCTTTCGCTTTTGCTACCCACTGCTCGAAGGTTGCTTCGTCAGGAGTGGCAATCGCTTTAAACTTCATACCAGAGAAACCACGACCACTGAAGTTCGAGGAGATACCGTTAAAGGTGCCAGGTTCGTTCGCAATCAGGTGAAGCTTCGTCTGCATTCCGGCCATTGAGTAGATCTGGCTACCAAGAGTAGGAATAAAGAAGGAGTTCATCACTGAGTTAGACGTGATCTTGAAGTTAACTGGGCGATTAGCGGGGAACGCAATCTGGTTGACGGTTGCAATACCCTGTTCCGGGTAAATGAACAGCCATTTCCAGTCGAGCGAAACAACCTCAATCTCAACAGGCTTCTGATCGGAAACTAGCGGCTTGCTTGGCTCCAGCGCGTGGGTAGATTTCCACGTCAGAATACCAAGGAAAACAATGATTAAGATTGGCACAGTCCAGACAACGGCTTCAACTTTGTTAGAGTGTGACCAGTTTGGGCTGTATTTCGCATTGGTGTTTGATGCCCGATATTTCCAGGCGAACACCACGGCCATTAAGACTGCCGGGATAACGACGATCAACATCAGGCCGAAAGCCGTCAGTATCAGCGAACGTTGCTCCATTGCAATCTGTCCTTTGGGATTTAACAGTGCACTATCACAACCACTTAACAAAATGGTGCCTGCGATTAATGACAAAATCCCCAAACTTTTATTGTATTTACTGAGTCTCATTTAACGACCTCAATGACAAGGGCTCTATTGTCGTTTAAGTGTGGCGGCATTTTACGGGAAGGTTTCAGTACTGTAAACCTGCAACAGGTTGTGTCAGCGAGGTGTTGACACCTTTTGCCAAGGCTGTCACATATGTTGCTGGCGGTGACAAAATATTAATGGCAGCAATGGGTTGGAGGCAATATAACAAAATTCTATGAAAAAAAGTCAGGTCAAAATCCAGACGCTATAACCAGACGGTTATTGATCCAATTATTTAACAAGTCCTTATCAATTGTGTGATAATAAACGGCATAAAACTAATTACGCACCGGGTTTTAATACTCTTTATTTAAAAATATTTTTCGCGTAAAACTTTTCCAATCCCGCTCAAAAAGCCAAAAAATTTTATTTTTATTCAACTGGCAGTTGTAGCTGTAATCTGCTACGCAAAAATAATCCAGGCAGGTGTTACAATTGCCTGGATTATTGTTATTAAATTGTTATGGAAATAATTTCCTTAACAAATCGAATTTATCAGCTTAAGCGGCGATTTATTCGGCACTTTCAGATAATTTTCGGCCTGCCAAAAAATCGAGTAACGTTCCTGCTGCTATGCCTGCCAACATCAGTGAAACAGCTGTTTTTAACAATCCGGAAACAATAACATCAGGCACGGTTAAATCCGATGCGTTTAGTGCCAGGACGATCAGCCAGAGAATCAACAGTAGCGATCCGAGCACCAAACTGCGCAGGGCCCAACGGTATGCATTGGGAAATGCAGTGCGCGGTGGAAAGTCTGGATGTTTCTGCGCATATTCAAGCGTTGATCGGCAGCCCGCCAACAGCAGCAGCCCGGGCAGCGCAGCAACGACCGAGAAAGCATAAAAGGTCGGCCAGCCCCAGCCATCAACAAACCAGCCAGCAACCGGCCCAACATACACTCGCCCAACGGCAGACAGGGCAGAGAGCAGAGCGAACTGGGTTGCTGAAAACGAGCGGTTGCACAGCGTCATCAGCAGTGCGACAAATGCCGCCGTGCCCATTCCACCGCAGAGGTTTTCCACGGTTACCGCCGCCGCCATGCTGTAAAGGTGTTTATCCGTCACCGACAGAATCCAGTAACCCAGATTGGAAACGGCCTGCAGGATGCCGAACAGCATCAACGCGCGGAACAGGCTCAGACGCTGCATCAGTACTCCGCCGACCAGCGCGCCAACAATAGTCGCTATCAATCCCAGCGTTTTATTGACCAGGCCGACATCGCCCGCGTCAAAGCCCACGCCGCGGATCAGAAAAATGGTGGTCAGGCTGGCGGCAAAGGCATCGCCCAGCTTGTAGAGCACAATCAGTGACAGAATCAGCCAGGCATTGTTGCGATTAAAGAAATCGCGCAGCGGAGCAACGACCGCCTGTTCCAGAGAACGCGGGACTTCGGAGGTTAGCGCGGGTTCTTTAGCCAGTAGCGTTGCGATAACACCCGGGACCATCATCAGCGCCATCAGCCACCAGATGGCCTGCCAGCCGAGGTAGCGGTCGGCCAGCCATAGCGCCAGGCCGCCGGAAACCAGCATCGCCAGTCGGTAACCCAGCACGCTGATGGCGGCACCGTTACCGCGTTCGGCCGCGCTCAGTACATCGGTTTTCCACGCATCAAAAACAATATCCTGCGAGGCGGAACAGAAGGCGATCAGCACCGCCAGCGCCGCCAGCAATGTCAGGTCGCGCGAAGGCTGTAAAAAGCCCATCATGGCGATGCCGACGATAAGCAGTAGTTGGGTAATCAGTAGCCAGCCGCGTCGACGGCCAAGAAATGGCGGCGTATAGCGATCCATCAGCGGTGACCAGAGAAACTTAAACACGTAAGCCTGGCCGACCAGTGAGAAGAAACCGATGGTTTTGATATCGACATTTTCCACCGCCATCCACGCCTGCAGAGTGCCGGAGGTTAATGCCAGGGGAAGGCCGGATGCGAAACCAAGTAATAAAAGGAGGGCGGAGTTGCGCCGGGTGAAAATGTGCAAATAGTGATTGGGCATACGGACCTTAAAGTCAGGCCCGCTATCCCGGCGGGCCTGCAATGATTAACGAGAGTTTTGCTTGATGAACTCGCTGACCGACGTGTCCTGAGCCATATCGGCAATCACGTCACCCAGTGTTGCGTTAACCGCATTGGTAATTTTTTCGTTGCTGGCGTTGAAAGCACCTTCCACGCTGTAGACCTGGCGATAGTTTTTCACCTGCTTATTGCCGTTTTTAGCGGTAGCAATAATCGAAATATCGGCCTTGGTGGTAATGCTGTAGCGGACGTTGCCCTGAGTCACGTCGGCATAAAGATTATTCACCACGATTTGCAGGTCGACTGCACCGCTTGGACCAACCATATAGCCACGGGCCGTCATCTGTTTCTCCAGGCTTTCCTGTAGCAGGAAGCGAAGATCGCGTGAAGGAGTCAGTGTGATCAGCTGACCGTCACGGTTCACTTTTGCCAGTGCCTGATCGGTACGCTGATCGGCTCCGTTGATACTGATGGTGACGCCCATCAGGCCTGGGTCCTGCTGGGGCAGCTTGATTTTAGGTGAAATATCAAGCGTGTTGCTGCTTGTCGCACAGCCAGCCAGCATAAACATGGCCAGCAGGGGGAACAGTAATTTTTTTAACATGCTTATTTTCTCGATAACGTGAGTTGTATTGCTGAAAAAACTCCGGCCATCATAACATCGCCTGTAGTCAGGGGAAGCCCCGATAGCGCGTAAATTCATCGCGTTGTCGTATTTTCGGACGACTGAACGCTTGAGGCTTGGACTGCAATCAGGCCTGAGTGTTTCACGTTCGATAAGTAAAAATGTTGGCTGATTTGAAAATTTCGTTAAAGTGCATCGGGTTTGCATAAAAAACGACTAACATTTAAAGAGATGGGGCGCAGTTCTCTGCTGGAGAGGAGTTCGGTTATGATCCGTGAACAAATAGAAGAAAAGTTACGTACGGCATTTTCACCGGTGCACCTTGAGGTCCATGACGAAAGCTATCGTCACAACGTCCCTGCGGGGGCGGAAAGTCACTTCAAGGTGGTGATCGTCAGTGACAGTTTTATCGACCAGCGTTTCCTGGTACGGCACCGTGCGATTTATGGGGTGCTGGCTGATGAACTTGCAGGAAGCGTCCATGCGCTGGCGTTGCACAGCTACACGGTCAAAGAGTGGGAAAGCCTGCAGGATACCGTGCCCGCCTCGCCTAACTGTCGGGGAGCCGGAACGCTGGCATAACTATTAATTATCTTCCAATACCAAACGGCCTCTGGGCCGTTTTTTCGTTTATAGCCGCTGAAAAGCCTCTGCTCTCATCAAATTCTTGCGGTTTCATCGCAAAAATGTAAAAAGTAGCGTGCGTCGGGGGAGTGTGCAGCCTCGACTCGCTTAGACGTTGCCGCTATAATGCGGCGTCTATTTTTTCACAGAATGTCTTCGGGACGCTTCTGTTAACAGGGAATGCGGTTCTGGCATCAGAAGCCGTCCCGGTTCTTAGATTCATTCAGTTATCGGTGTTTCCACCGTAGCAGGGTGCATCTGAAGTTGACCGAGCACGTGATTTTTTGAGGTAATAAGATGCAAGCTTCAGTAGAAACAACTCAGGGCCTGGGCCGTCGCGTAACGATTACCGTTCCTAAAGACGTGATCGAAACTGCAGTTAAAAACGAGCTGGTTAGCGTAGCTAAGAAAGTACGTATCGACGGTTTCCGTAAAGGTAAAGTGCCGATGACCGTCGTTGCACAGCGTTACGGTGCCTCCGTTCGTCAGGACGTGCTGGGCGATTTGATGCAGCGCAACTTTGTTGATGCGATCATCAAAGAAAAAATCAATCCGGCTGGTGCACCAAACTATGTACCGGGCGAATACAAAATCGGTGAAGACTTCACTTTCTCTGCTGAGTTTGAAGTGTATCCGGAAGTTGAGCTGCAGGGGCTGGAAGCAATCGAAGTTGAAAAACCGGTTGTAGAAGTCACTGACGAAGACGTTGATGCCATGCTGGATACCCTGCGTAAGCAGCAGGCGACCTGGAAAGAAACCGACGCGGCTGCTGGCGCGGAAGATCGCGCAACCATCGATTTCACCGGTTCTGTGGACGGCGAAGAGTTCGAAGGCGGCAAAGCGTCTGATTTCGTACTGGCAATGGGCCAGGGTCGTATGATCCCAGGCTTCGAAGAAGGCGTTGTTGGCCATAAAGCCGGTGAAACCTTCACTATCGACGTTAACTTCCCGGAAGATTACCACGCTGAAAACCTGAAAGGTAAAGCAGCGAAGTTTGAAATCGTGCTGAAGAAAGTTGAAGAGCGTGAGCTGCCAGAATTCACCGAAGAGTTCATCAAGCGTTTCGGCGTGGCTGATGGTTCTCTGGCTGGTCTGCGTACCGAAGTACGTAAGAACATGCAGCGTGAACTGAAAGGCGCCGTGCGTAACCGCGTGAAGTCTCAGGCTATCGACGGCCTGGTTGCGGCTAACGACATCGACGTTCCTGCTGCTCTGATCGACGGCGAAATCGACGTGCTGAAGCGTCAGGCTGCACAGCGCTTTGGCGGTAACGAGAAGCAGGCTCTGGAACTGCCTCGTGAACTGTTCGAAGAGCAGGCAAAACGCCGCGTAGTGGTTGGTCTGCTGCTGGGTGAAGTGATTCGTACCCACGAGCTGAAAGCTGACGAAGACCGCGTTAAAGCGCTGATCGAAGAAATGGCTTCTGCTTACGAAGATCCATCAGAAGTTATTGAGTTCTACAGCAAAAACACCGAGCTGATGAACAACATGCGTAACGTTGCGCTGGAAGAGCAGGCTGTTGAAGCCGTGCTGGAAAAAGCGAAAGTGACTGAGAAAGCCACTAACTTCCAGGAACTGATGAACCAGACCGCTCAGGCCTGATTTAACTTTACTGGTTGTTCAACGAAAGCCCGCAGCCATTGGCTGCGGGCTTTTGCTATTTAATGAACTGGAATCGACTGCTTTTGCTGACAATTTGTCTATTTATTCCGCAAATTGTCGCCTGAGCCAATATTCCTGGTTAGCAGTTGATAAAAACGTTGTTATGCTTGAAATAGCGGGGCAATATCCCCAGATTGTTATCACTGGCATACGCGTTCATCAGAGTATGCAACGATGCTATCAGGCCTGTTGAGCGCCCGGGTAGCTTCGGCGGAAAGGACCGGAATCATAGTGTTCCCGATCGCTCTCAAGTAGAATCGCTGCGGAGTGTGGCCAAATGAAATGTATCAGGAGACGATAATGTCATACAGTGGCGAACGTGAATTAACTGCACCTCAGATGGCTTTAGTGCCAATGGTTGTTGAACAGACCTCTCGTGGAGAGCGCTCTTACGACATCTACTCGCGCCTGCTCAAAGAACGCATCATTTTCCTGACCGGTCAGGTTGAAGACCATATGGCTAATCTGATCGTGGCCCAGATGCTGTTCCTGGAAGCAGAGAATCCCGAAAAAGACATTCACCTGTACATTAACTCTCCTGGTGGCGTTATCACTGCCGGGATGTCGATTTATGACACCATGCAGTTTATCAAACCTGACGTCAGCACAATCTGTATGGGACAGGCCTGCTCAATGGGCGCATTCTTGCTGACCGCTGGCGCAAAAGGCAAACGTTACTGCCTGCCAAACTCACGCGTGATGATTCACCAGCCGCTGGGCGGCTTCCAGGGGCAGGCTTCTGACATCGATATTCATGCGCGTGAAATTATCAAAACGAAACAGATGATGAATGAACTGATGGCGAAGCACACCGGCCAGAGCGTCGAAACGATTGAACGTGACACTAACCGCGATCGTTTCCTGTCGGCGGCTGAAGCCGTAGAGTATGGATTAGTTGATTCCGTACTGGCTCAGCGCAACTGATCTGTTTTGCCATGTATCCGTCGCTTCGCAGGCCAGACTTCGTGCTGGCCTGCGGTCGCTGACCCGGTGGGGCAGTGAGTGCGACAATGAGGGGGAGTGAATGACCGATAAACGCAAAGACGGTTCGGGAAAACTGCTGTACTGCTCTTTTTGCGGCAAAAGCCAGCATGAAGTACGCAAGCTGATTGCCGGCCCGTCAGTGTATATCTGCGATGAGTGCGTTGATCTGTGTAACGACATCATTCGCGAAGAGATTAAAGAGGTTGCGCCGCACCGCGAGCGTAACTCGCTGCCCACGCCGCACGAGATCCGCCATCACCTGGACGACTACGTTATCGGTCAGGAGCGGGCGAAGAAAGTGCTGTCGGTGGCGGTTTATAACCACTACAAACGCCTGCGCAACGGCGACACCAGCAACGGCATCGAGCTGGGCAAAAGTAACATTCTGCTGATTGGCCCGACCGGCAGCGGTAAAACCCTGCTGGCCGAAACGCTGGCGCGCCTGCTGGATGTGCCGTTCACCATGGCGGATGCCACCACGCTGACCGAAGCCGGTTACGTAGGTGAGGATGTGGAAAACATCATCCAGAAGCTGCTGCAGAAATGCGATTACGACGTGCAGAAAGCGCAGCGCGGGATCGTCTACATCGATGAAATCGACAAGATCTCCCGCAAATCGGACAACCCGTCGATTACCCGTGACGTGTCCGGTGAAGGCGTGCAGCAGGCACTGCTGAAGCTGATTGAAGGCACGGTTGCCGCCGTACCGCCGCAGGGTGGCCGTAAGCATCCGCAGCAGGAGTTCCTGCAGGTTGATACGTCGAAGATCCTGTTTATCTGCGGCGGCGCGTTCGCCGGCCTGGATAAGGTGATTTCCCAGCGCGTGGATACCGGCTCGGGGATTGGTTTTGGTGCCACGGTAAAAGGTAAAGCGGAAAAAGCGACCGAAGGCCAGCTGCTGGCGCAGGTGGAGCCGGAAGATCTGATTAAGTTCGGTCTGATCCCGGAATTCATCGGTCGTCTGCCGGTGGTGGCAACGCTGACCGAGCTGAGCGAAGATGCGCTGATCCAGATCCTGTGCGAGCCAAAAAATGCGCTGACCAAGCAGTATCAGGCGCTGTTTAACCTCGAAGGTGTGGATCTGGAGTTCCGTGATGAGGCGCTGACGGCGATTGCCAAAAAAGCCCTGTCGCGTAAAACCGGCGCGCGCGGGCTTCGCTCTATCGTTGAAGGCGTATTGCTGGATACCATGTACGATCTGCCTTCAATGGAAGACGTGGAGAAGGTGGTGGTTGACGCTTCGGTGATCGAAAACAACGGTGAGCCTAAACTGATTTACGGTAAACCGGAAGCACAGCAGGCGTCTGGCGAGTAGTATTAACGCCCGTCTGAGCATAAAAAATGGCCCGCAGCGAAAACTGCGGGCCATTTTTATATCAGCCTTTCAGCGGAGAAATCAGACCTTGAGTTCATCCCACTGGCTGATCACGTGCGTGGCAATACCGTAGTCGATAGCCTGTTCCGGGCTCATCCAGTAATTGCTGTCGGTGTCTTTTTCAACTTTCTCGAGCGGCTGCCCGGTCGCTTTGCTGATCAGCTTATTAATACGCTCACGCGCACGCAGCAGTTCTTTCGCTTCAATTTCAATATCTGAAACCTTGCCGCGCACGCCGCCTAGCGGCTGATGGATCATAAAGCGGGTATTTGGCAGCGAGTAGCGATTATCTTTGTCGGCTGCCAGGAAGATGGTGATCCCGGCGCTGGCTACCCAGCCGGTACCGATTACCACAACTTTAGGCTTCACGAATTTAATCATGTCATGGATGGTGTCGCCTGCTTCCACGTGGCCACCCTGGCTGTTGATAAACAGCTTGATTGGCTCGTCGCCCATCTCCTGCAGGATCAGCAGCTGAGCCGTCACTTTCTCGGCCAGTTCCTGATTAATCTCGCCGGAAATGATAATAGAGCGTGACTGCAGCAGCTTGTTCACTGCCAGCGCTGAATTCTTCTCTTCCTGGCCTTTTTCTTCTTTCTTTGGCTCTTGAGGCATGCTTTACACTCCATCGGGATCTGATAAGTCACGAGAGTTTAGCATAATCAAACAGGTAGCTAAATCAACAGTCATTGGGATGAATATTCAGATTTCAAAACAGAGGGATAGTGAATATCAATAACCCAAAATAGCATGCCGGATGTTTTTATGAACAATCCTGGACCAATTCACAATTCCACTGTGGGACTTGCGCCGTTGCTGAGTTTTACTCCCATTTTAAAGGGGAAATGGGCTATATTAATTGCTGGTACGCGTAAATTTAGACAGCCCACTTCAGGTCTGTTTAGCAAGACATGAGGTTACTGATGACAGACAAACGCAAAGACGGTTCAGGAAAACTGCTGTACTGCTCTTTTTGCGGCAAAAGCCAGCATGAAGTACGCAAGCTGATTGCCGGCCCGTCAGTGTATATCTGCGATGAGTGCGTTGATCTGTGCAACGACATCATTCGCGAAGAGATTAAAGAGGTTGCGCCGCACCGCGAGCGTAACTCGCTGCCCACGCCGCACGAGATCCGCCATCACCTGGACGACTACGTTATCGGTCAGGAGCGGGCGAAGAAGGTGCTGTCGGTGGCGGTTTATAACCACTACAAGCGCCTGCGCAACGGCGACACCAGTAACGGCATCGAGCTGGGTAAAAGTAACATTCTGCTGATCGGCCCGACCGGCAGCGGTAAAACCCTGCTGGCTGAAACGCTGGCGCGCCTGCTGGATGTGCCGTTCACCATGGCGGATGCCACCACGCTGACCGAAGCCGGTTACGTAGGTGAGGATGTGGAAAACATCATCCAGAAGCTGCTGCAGAAATGCGATTACGACGTGCAGAAAGCGCAGCGCGGGATCGTCTACATCGATGAAATCGACAAGATCTCCCGCAAATCGGACAACCCGTCGATTACCCGTGACGTGTCCGGTGAAGGCGTGCAGCAGGCACTGCTGAAGCTGATTGAAGGCACGGTTGCCGCCGTACCGCCGCAGGGTGGCCGTAAGCATCCGCAGCAGGAGTTCCTCCAGGTGGACACGTCGAAGATCCTGTTTATCTGCGGCGGCGCGTTCGCCGGCCTGGATAAGGTGATTTCCCAGCGCGTGGATACCGGCTCGGGGATTGGTTTTGGTGCCACGGTAAAAGGTAAAGCGGAAAAAGCGACCGAAGGCCAGCTGCTGGCGCAGGTGGAGCCGGAAGATCTGATTAAGTTCGGTCTGATCCCGGAATTCATCGGTCGTCTGCCGGTGGTGGCAACGCTGACCGAGCTGAGCGAAGATGCGCTGATCCAGATCCTGTGCGAGCCGAAAAACGCGCTGACCAAGCAGTATCAGGCGCTGTTTAACCTCGAAGGTGTGGATCTGGAGTTCCGTGATGAGGCGCTGACAGCGATTGCCAAAAAGGCCCTGTCGCGTAAAACCGGCGCGCGCGGGCTTCGCTCTATCGTTGAAGGCGTATTGCTGGATACCATGTACGATCTGCCTTCAATGGAAGACGTGGAGAAGGTGGTGGTTGACGCTTCGGTGATCGAAAACAACGGTGAGCCTAAACTGATTTACGGTAAACCGGAAGCGCAGCAGGCTTCTGGCGAATAAATAACCAAATCTTTCCAGTCAGTTAACCGAAAAGGGGGAAAATCTTCCCCCTTTAACATTTCTGGTCACCCCGACGTTGAATCTATTCCATTCATCCCCATATACTCAAATACCTGTGGGTAAACCGCTTCTGTTAAGGATGATGCGGTTCCCCTTACCTGGCGGAAATTAAACTAAGAGAGAGCTCTATGAATCCTGAGCGTTCTGAACGCATTGAAATCCCTGTGTTGCCGTTGCGTGACGTAGTGGTTTATCCGCACATGGTCATTCCGTTGTTTGTTGGTCGTGAAAAATCGATTCGCTGCCTTGAAGCCGCCATGGATCATGACAAAAAGATCATGCTGGTCGCTCAGAAAGAAGCTTCAACGGATGAACCAGGCATTAACGATCTCTTCTCTGTCGGGACCGTCGCCTCCATTTTACAGATGCTGAAACTCCCGGACGGCACGGTGAAAGTGCTGGTAGAGGGTTTACAGCGTGCTCATATCACGACTTTATCCGATAACGGCGACCATTTTGCCGCGCAGGCAGAATACCTTGAGTCTCCGGAGATTGAAGAGCGCGAGCAGGAAGTGCTGGTGCGTACGGCGATCAATCAGTTTGAAGGCTACATCAAGCTGAATAAAAAGATCCCGCCTGAAGTGCTGACCTCGTTGAACAGTATTGATGATGCTGCGCGCCTGGCCGATACCGTTGCGGCGCACATGCCGCTGAAGCTGGCTGACAAACAGTCCGTGCTGGAAATGTCCGACGTTAATGAGCGTCTGGAATATCTGATGGCGATGATGGAGTCGGAAATCGACCTGCTGCAGGTTGAGAAACGCATCCGTAACCGCGTGAAAAAACAGATGGAAAAAAGCCAGCGTGAGTACTATCTGAATGAGCAGATGAAGGCCATTCAGAAAGAGCTGGGCGAGATGGACGATGCGCCTGACGAAAATGAAGCGCTGAAGCGTAAAATTGACGCGGCCAAAATGCCGAAAGAGGCAAAAGACAAAACCGAAGCTGAATTGCAGAAGCTGAAGATGATGTCGCCGATGTCGGCTGAAGCCACCGTCGTTCGTGGCTACATCGACTGGATGGTTCAGGTTCCGTGGAATGCGCGCAGCAAAGTGAAGAAAGACCTGCGCAAAGCGCAGGAAACGCTGGATACCGACCATTTCGGCCTTGAGCGAGTGAAAGACCGCATCCTTGAGTATTTAGCCGTACAGAGCCGCGTCAGCAAAATCAAAGGCCCGATTCTGTGCCTGGTTGGGCCTCCGGGCGTGGGTAAAACCTCGCTGGGGCAGTCAATCGCCAAAGCCACAGGGCGTAAATACGTACGTATGGCGCTGGGCGGCGTGCGTGACGAAGCGGAAATTCGCGGTCACCGTCGCACCTATATCGGTTCGATGCCGGGTAAACTGATCCAGAAAATGGCCAAAGTGGGGGTCAAAAACCCGCTGTTCCTGCTGGATGAGATCGACAAGATGTCCTCGGACATGCGTGGCGATCCGGCCTCTGCGCTGCTGGAAGTGCTCGATCCCGAGCAGAACATTGCCTTTAACGATCACTATCTGGAAGTCGACTACGATCTCTCCGATGTGATGTTTGTGGCAACGTCTAACTCGATGAACATTCCGGCTCCGCTGCTGGACCGTATGGAAGTGATCCGTCTTTCTGGCTACACCGAAGACGAAAAACTGAACATCGCCAAACAGCACCTGTTGCCGAAGCAGATCGAGCGTAACGCCCTGAAGAAAAATGAAATTTCAGTCGATGACAGTGCGATTGTTGGCATCATCCGCTACTACACGCGTGAAGCGGGTGTGCGTAGCCTTGAGCGCGAACTGTCCAAGCTGTGCCGGAAAGCAGTGAAATCGCTGCTGATGGATAAGTCGCTGAAACGTATTGATATCAATGGCGACAACCTGAAAGACTTCCTCGGCGTACAGCGCTTTGACTACGGCCGTGCCGACAGTGAAAACCGTGTCGGTCAGGTGACCGGTCTGGCGTGGACGGAAGTGGGTGGCGATCTGCTGACCATTGAAACCGCCTGCGTACCGGGTAAAGGCAAGCTGACCTACACCGGTTCTCTCGGTGAAGTGATGCAGGAGTCCATCCAGGCTGCGCTGACCGTGGTGCGTGCGCGTGCGGACAAGCTGGGCATCAACGGTGACTTCTACGAGAAGCGTGACATCCACGTTCACGTTCCTGAAGGGGCTACGCCGAAAGATGGTCCAAGTGCAGGTATTGCCATGTGCACCGCGCTGGTCTCCTGCCTGACGGGTAATCCGGTGCGTGCTGATGTGGCCATGACCGGTGAGATCACGCTGCGTGGCCAGGTGCTGCCGATCGGTGGTTTGAAAGAGAAACTGCTGGCAGCGCATCGCGGCGGGATCAAAACGGTACTTATTCCGGACGAAAACAAGCGCGACCTGGAAGAGATTCCGGATAACGTGATTGCCGATCTTAAGATCTATCCGGTGAAGCGGATCGAAGAAGTTCTGGAGCTGGCCCTGCAAAATGCCCCTTCCGGCATGCAGGTTGTCACCGAAAAATAGTAATTTAAGATAAATCGCCGTAAAACGAGGGCTGGCAGGTGAATTGTTACTTGCCAGCCTTTTTTTGTCCGGCTAATTTAGGATGCTGTTAAGCCAGTCATAGCAACGATTGCCGATGGTAATGGCTCAACAAGTTAGGTTCGCGGTCATAATAAACGACTGCACATACGTTTCTGGCAGGGTGCCAGTCACGGTGTGAAAAATAAAAGAGGGGATGATTAGGTGAACAAGTCACAGTTGATCGACAAAATTGCTGCAAATGCAGATATTTCCAAAGCTGCAGCCGGACGTGTACTGGATGCGTTTATTGCCTCTGTTACTGATTCTCTGCAGTCTGGTGACGAAGTGGCGCTGGTAGGATTCGGCACCTTCTCCGTGCGTGAGCGTTCAGAGCGTACTGGTCGTAACCCACAGACGGGTAAAGAAATTACTATCCCTGCGGGCAAAGTACCGGGCTTCCGTGCCGGTAAAGCGCTGAAAGACGCCGTTAACTAAGCAATATGCTGCCGTTGAAACAGATTTCTTCGGCGGAGTGAGGATCGCCAGGGCGTTCTCATGTAACATACAGGCACATCATCAGACTGATGTGCCTTTTTTTTATGATTCAGTGACATTCGCATAATGCGGTTGTCTACAGGATGTAACTCCCTGGAGTCACTGGAGTTGCAGCAATGCATGGCGTTGCACGTCCTCGGGAACGCGGGACGATAGCGCAAGGTTTTACATTCACACTACAGCGGAGTGTTGTCACACCATGATGGACAATTTACGCGCGGCCTCGAACCATGTCGTGCTCAAAATTATACTGGGTTTGATCATCCTGTCCTTTGTTCTTACCGGCGTGGGCGGATACCTGACAGGCGGCAGTGGTGATTATGCGGCCAAGGTAAATGGTCAGGAAATCAGCCGTGCTCAACTTGAGCGAGCTTTCAGCAACGAGCGTGCACGTCAGCAGCAGATGCTGGGCGAACAATTCTCCGCACTGGCAGGTAACGAAGGTTACATGCAGCAAATGCGTCAGCAGGCGCTTTCGCAGTTGACCGATGAAATTCTGCTAGACCAGTATGCGAAAAATATTGGCCTGGCAATTAGCGACGATCAGATTAAGCAGGCGATCTTCACCCAGCCCGCGTTCCAGACCGACGGCAAGTTTGATAACGCCAAGTATCTGGGCCTGATTGGCAATATGGGCTTTACGGCCGATCAGTATGCGGAAGCGCTGCGTAAGCAGCTGACCACTCAGCAGCTGATTAAGTCCGTGACCGGTACCGACTTTGTTCTGGGCAGCGAAAGTGATGCGCTGGCCGCGTTAATTTCCCAGCAGCGTCTGGTGCGCGAAGTGACGATTAACGTTGGTGAACTGGCGGCAAAACAGACCGTCACCCCTGACGAAATCAATAACTACTACCAGCAGAATAAAAACAGCTTCATGTCTCCTGAGCAGTTCCGCGTAAGCTACATCAAGCTGGATGCGGCAAGCATGCAGGAGCCGGTCAGCGAGAGTGAAATCCAGGGCTGGTATGATGAACATCAGCAGGATTACACTCAGCCGCAGCGCAATCGCTACAGCATCATTCAGACCAAAACCGAAGCGGAAGCGCAGTCGATTCTGGATGCACTGAAGAACGGCGGTGATTTTGCCGCGCTGGCAAAAGAAAAATCAGCTGACCCGATTTCAGCACGGCAGGGCGGCGATATGGGCTGGCTGGAGCCGGACACTACCCCTGATGAGTTGAAAAACTCAGGCCTGAAAGACAAAGGGCAGCTGTCAGGGATCATCAAATCGTCAGTTGGCTTTATTGTCGCTCGCCTGGATGATATCCAGCCTCAGCAGGTTAAAGCGCTGGCCGACGTTCGTGATGATATTGCGGCAAAAGTGAAGCAGGAAAAAGCCGTCGATGCTTACTATAAGCTACAGCAGAAAGTCAGTGATGCGGCAAGCAACGACACTGAGTCACTGGCGGGAGCTGAAGAAGCGGCAGGCGTTAAAGCGGTGGAAACGGGCTGGTTCAGCCATGATAATCTGCCGGCTGAGCTGAACTTTAAACCGGTTCAGGAAGCGATCTTCAACGGCGGCCTTGCCGGTGATAATGGTGCTCCGGGCCGAAATTCAGACATCATCACTGTTGATGGCGATCGTGCTTTTGTCCTGCGTATCAGCGAACACAAGCCTGAAGCCGTTAAGCCGTTGCCAGAGGTGACCGCGCAGATCACCGATACCCTGAAGCAGCAGAAAGCGCAGGCGGCCGCGAAGTCGCAGGCGGATAAACTGTTGGCAGATCTGAAAGCCGGCAAAGGTGATGAGGCGCTGAAAGCGGCGGGTCTGAGCTTTGGTCAAACCCAGACGCTGACGCGTACCGGGCAGGACCCTCTGACGCAGTCAGCCTTTGCGCTGCCGCTGCCTGCAGCGGGTAAAGCATCTTACGGTGTGGGTGAAGATATGCAGGGCAACGTAGTGCTCCTGTCGCTGGATAAGGTACAGACGGGTGAAATGCCGACTGCACAGAAAACCGCGCTGGTTCAGGGCGTAACGCAGAATAACGCACAGATTGCCTTTGAAGCGCTGATGACTAACCTGCGTAAAGAAGCCAAAATCAAGTACGGTGCGGCTGCACAGGCGCAGTAAGCCTCGCAAAATCACTGCAACTGATTGCAACTCGAAAGGCCGCTTATGCGGCCTTTTCCATTTCTGAAATCTGCCGTTTGCCGCCTGAAAAGCGCTGACGTAGGTTAGTCATGCTGTCAAACACATGGAGGAAAACAGCATGTTCAAATCAACGCTTCAGGCTTTTTCACTGGCATTCGGTATGGCGCTTATCACACCTGCTCTGGCAGCAGGTAACGCGGACATGCCAAAGGAGGTGAAGGCCGAAACCAGAACGGAAGTGGGAACGTCGGTGCCGTCGGGTGCTGGCAAGAGCGGTGAAGATGTGAGTGGTCAGGTGAGCATTAACAGTGCCACCGCGCAGGAGCTGGCGGCCACGCTGAACGGCGTGGGTCTTAAAAAAGCGGAATCTATCGTCAGCTATCGTGACAAGTATGGTCCCTTCAGCCAGGTCGATCAGCTGACCGAGGTTCCGGGGATCGGCAAGGCGCTGGTCGAACGTAATTTGGCACGAATTAAACTGTGATCCGTTTCGCGAGTCGGGCACGTTGTCTGCAACGTCGGTGCTCCGGCTGCTAATCTCTTAGAGGTCATACCAGTTGGCGTGGCCTTTTTTACTCTGAGATCGGAAGCAATGCAGACCACCATCAAAGTTCGTGGCTATCATCTTGATGTTTATCAACACGTCAATAACGCACGCTATCTGGAGTTTCTTGAAGAAGCCCGCTGGGCCTGGCTTGAGGAAACCGAATCCTTTCACTGGATGACGACCAATCATCTGGCGTTTATTGTGGTGAATATCAATATTAACTATCGTCGGCCCGCGGTGCTTGGCGATGTCCTGCTGGTCAGCAGCAGGGTGCAGCAGTTGAACGGCAAAAGCGGCGTGATTGCTCAAACGGTAACGCTACAGCCCGGCTGCGAGGTAGTGGCGGATGCACTGTTAACCTTCGTCTGTATTGACCTGCGCACTCAGAAAGCGCAGCCGATGGAAGGGGAACTGCGTCAGAGGCTGGAGGCGATGCTGGAGCCGAGTGAATAGAGCATGATGCTTTCACTCATTCAGCCAAACGGGAAACGGCTTAATGCCACCAACGCTCTTTTTTTCGGGTTGCCGCGGATGACCGGGAGGGTGCCCGGTCATCATCGCCCTGGCGCTTAAACCAGGCCGGTTTTCGTTTTCATCGCCTGCATCACAGTATCAGCATTGTGCTGATATTCCTGCAAACCGTTAGCGCGCAGATGGCAGGCCGCGCACTCGCCGCAGCCATCGCCCTGGATGCCGTTGTAGCAGGTCAGCGTCTGTTCACGAACCAGTTTAAGCTGCTGCCAGTAGTCGGCCAGCGCCCAGGTTTCCGCCTTGTTCAGCCACATCAGCGGTGTTTCAAAGCGGATATCGCGCGCCATGCCCAGTGATACGGCATGGTTAAGGGCTTTTACAAACTCATCGCGGCAGTCAGGATAGCCCGAAAAATCGGTTTCACACACGCCGGTAATCACCGCTTCGGCTTCCACCTGATAGGCATAAATAGCCGCCAGCGTGAGGAAGAGTATATTACGCCCCGGTACAAAGGTACTCGGCAGGCCGCTACTGGCGGGGTCCCAGTCAGGGACTGGGATGTTATCGCGGGTCAGGCTGCTGACCGCCAGTTCGTTAAGCAGGGTGACATCCAGAACCTTGTGCGCACGAGCACCCAGCGACAGCGACAGCCGCTGAGCAACGTCAATTTCTGCCCGATGCCGCTGGCCATAATCAAAGGTCACGCAGTGGACTTCGTCGTACTGCTTAAGGGCCTGGATCAGGCAGGTTGTTGAATCCTGACCACCGCTGAATACTACGACTGCACGTTTCATACTTACTCTTCCTGATAATGTTCTGCCCGCTATGGTACTGCCTGAATCGATAGAAAGGTAGTTTCACTCAGTCAATGGCTACCGGCGGCGGGAGCCATGCGCGGGAAAAATCAAACCAGCCCCACGCATTAAGCCGTATCCCCTCGACGTCCGGCGGTGCACTAACCTGATAGCGATAGTTAAACAGCGGCGTAATGGCAGCCTGGTGCATCAGTTTTTTAAACACGTCGTGCATTGCATCGTGTCGTCCGACCCCGTCAGCGTGCTGTTGAAGTTCGTCCAGTGATTTCAACAGCTTCTGCCATTCCGCTTTGCCGATAATCACCGGCCACAGCGGGTCCAGCCTTAGCCAGCTTTCAAGGGTGAATACTGGTGCTTCACCGATCAGGCGATCGCCCATCACCAGGTCGGCCTCCGCCAGCGACGGATAATCCTGCCAGTTTTTCGCCGGGTGAAAGTGCAGGCTGAGGCGGCAGCCCTGTGCTGCCAGCAGTTGCTGAAGCCGGATAGCCATTGCGTGCAGTTCTACCGGCAGATGGTAATGCAGGCTTAACGTCGCAGGGAGTGCCGTTTGCCGATCGGGTTTCCACTGCGGAATATGCCAGCCCGGAAGCATCTCATTACTGGGGGAAATCAACCCTTCTTCCAGCGGCAGCTGTTCGACCAGTCCTGACTGGTGTACCAGCGCCATAATGTGCTGTGCCTGCGCGGCGTTAAGCCCGGCACGTTGTCCAATAGCCAGGTAACAGAACCCCAGGCTGATACGCTGGCTCACGGGCTGTAATTGTGCGAGGTCCTGCTGTGCCCCTATCGCTATCTGCACCGGATGGCGGCAGCTGGTTCCAAGTTCGCGGTCAAAAAGCTGCGGAGCGATCCAGTATTCAACCGCCTGCATGAGAGGATGGACGCCGTGATACCAGCCGTGGCTTTCCAGCCTGACCAGCATTGTCGAGTTGGCGACCAGCCGCCACGGGCCTGTACCGATATCCGGATTGTCGGGATGAGGTAACAGGCAGCATACGCTGGCCAGCCGGTGAGCAAGCCAGTAGTCTGCCTGATGCAGATCGATGCGCAGGCAGAGCGCATGGGCTTGAGATACGCGTTTCACGCTGGCGAGCATTCGCTCTCCGGTCGGGCTGGCGAGAATATTTTGCAGCGTCTGCTGCAGCTGTTGTGCGGTTACCGCTTCGCCGTGGTGCCAGCGTAGCTGGGGTCGCAGGAAGAAAAACCAGCTCAGGCCATCGTCACTAATCTGCCAGTGGTGAGCGAGGTCGGGGATAGCGTCATCACCGGCCAGTCGGCTCAATCCCGAGAACACTTGCTGGGCCAGATGCTGCTCTGCACGCCCGGCCAGCACCAGGGGCCGCAGCGGGTCCAGCTTGCGGTAATAGGGTATACGCAGCGTCGGCTGATTATTCTGCCACTGGCCGCCAAGAAACGGCTGAAGAAGCTGGCTGAGCTGCTCGGTGGCGAGCGGCACCAGCTGCAGGGCGTGCTGCGGCTGCCCTCTGTCCAGCTGTTGCAGCATCATTTCGCTACGCAGTGCTTCAGGCGAGCGTAAAAAGGTCACGGTTCCACGCTTGCCGCGCCCCGAGCGCGCCTCCCAGCCCAGCCATCCCGCCTCTTGCCACTGATTAAGCAGGGTGCGAACGTGGCGTTCGCTACAAAAACAGCAGTTGGCTATTTCGCCCACGCTGGACGATAGCGGCTGGCCTTCGCTGCGCTGCCAAAGCCGCTGATATTGATTTAACCGGTTAATTTCACGCATCAGCCTAAACCCGGAACAGTTTTGTGAAAGTATTCACTATTTGTTCCGCAAATACCAGGTGATACTTGCTGACAGATTAACCACCGTTGCCGGAGTGATTATGGTTCGCCTTGCTGCATTTGATATGGATGGAACACTGCTGTTACCGACTCATCAGTTTGGGGAGCAAACTTTGTCGAGCCTGAGATCGCTGCAGGCGCACCCGGTACAGCTTGCTTTTGCTACCGGCCGGCACTTCCTGGAAATGCAGCCGCTGATGCAGCAGCACAATCTGCCTGCCTGGTTAATCAGCGGCAACGGGACCCGCGTTCACGATGCCGCGGGTGGGCTGTTGTTTGGCTCAGATCTGCCACCGTCGGTTGCCCGTCAGGTGATCCACAGCCACTGGCAGACTAAAGCAAGTCTGCACGTTTTCAACGATGACGGCTGGTTTACCCAATTTGATGAGCCTGAAATTTTAGATGCGCATCAGCTGAGCGGCTTTAGCTACCATATTGCCGATCCACGTACGCTGGCGGAGCATCAGGTCACTAAAATTTGTTTTCTCGGCGAGCATGATGATCTGTGCCAGCTGCTGATTCAGCTGCGTGAGGTGCTGGGAGACAGCGCTCATCTCTGCTTCTCGGCCAGCCACTGCCTGGAGGTGTTACCACTGGGTTGTAATAAGGGATCGGCGCTGGCTCAGCTTACAAAGCATCTGGAGATAGAAATGGCAACCTGCATGGCCTTTGGCGATGCGATGAACGATCTGGAAATGCTGAATCAGGTTGGGTATGGCTTTATCATGCAAAATGCCATGGCGCAGCTGAAAGCGCAGCTACCGCATTTACCGGTTATTGGAAATTGCGCGACGCAGGGAGTGTCGCATTACCTCAACCACTGGCTTAACACACCACATCTCGACTATTCCCCCGAATACTGAGACCCGTTTTCCAGTGTGCCGGACAAGATGTCCGGCTTTTTTATTTGTATTCAGCGTTGTATTGCTGCGGGCACAACCACTTTGCGTTTCTGTGCCGCGCCGCGATACAACGTCAGTAAAATCCCCAACAGGAACGGCAGCAGCAGCAGTAAGGATTCGCGACTGATACTGCTGCCGTTAAGCCCGTTTTCCAGTGCGATGGCAATCAGCGGAAAGACCAGAAATACCAGCGAGGCCTGGAAAGGTCGCGCGACCTGTTGCAGCGCGAAGTAGCACAGTATCCCCCCGACACCCGCGACGAATCCCAGATAAGCAATAGCCATCAGCGCCTCAGGGGCAAACGCGTGAAAATCCGGTGATTCGCTAAGGCCGGTCAGCGTTAACAGCACCCCGGCACCCAGGCAGGGAAGAGCGTTGTAGCTCAGAACGGAAATCCCGGCGCAGCGTTTTTTACACTGAACATACATCAGTGCGTGGATCAGCACCGCCGCTACCAGCGCCAGAATACCCTTCATCTGGCTGACCCCATTGGCCTGGGTTTCATGCCACAGAATGGTACTGAGTGCACCAAGACTGATTGCCAGCCCCAGCAGCTGCTGAAGTGATGTTTTTTCCCGCAGAAACAGCAGCGATGCTGCCAGCACCGCCGCAGGCATGGTGGCGAAAATAATCGCCGCCAGGCTGGAAGAGGTGTAACGCTCACCGTAGATCATCAGCGTAAAGGGAATGGCAAAGTAGAACAGCATAACGCAGAGCTGGAAACCGCGCTGGCCTGCGGGGAACAGCAGCGGAGCGCGGCGATAGCGTGCCAGCAGCAAAAGTAGCGGGGCGGCACACAAAAAGCGTAGCCCCGTAGCGAAAACAGGGGGAACCGTGGCAACGGCAATTTTCATCGCCATCCATGTCGTCCCCCATGTCAGGGCTACTGCGCCAAAAAGCCCGGCAATAAGCAGATTACGGTAAATATTCTTGTTCATCGTCATCATCCCTGAAATGGTCTGGAGTGGATTCAGATTAACTAAACCATCGGGGAAAAGGTTGCTATAATCATGCTTCTCACCAGACCAATGAGAGAAAATTTTGCTACAAAACCCGCTTGATAAAAAAGACCGCATGCTGCTTAACCTGCTCCAGCAGGACTGCATGCTCTCACTGCAGGCCCTGGCCGATGCGGTCAGCCTGACCACCACGCCCTGTTGGAAGCGCTTGAAAAGGCTTGAGGATGAGGGCTATATTCGCGGCCGGGTAGCGCTACTTGACGGTGAAAAGCTGGGCCTGGGGCTGACGGCGTTTGTGCTGATAAAAACCCAGCAGCACAGCAGCAGCTGGTTTCAACAGTTTGTGACGTTAGTGCAGGCAATGCCTGAAGTGATGGGTTTTTATCGTATGGCAGGAGAATATGATTACCTGTTGAAGGTGCAGGTAGCCGATATGAAAAGCTACGATGGTTTTTACAAACGGCTGGTCAACGGTATTCCAGGCCTGATCGATGTCACTTCGAGTTTTGCCATGGAAGAGATAAAATACACCACCGCTTTGCCGGTTGCCCCCTGAACGGCAGCCGTCTTCTTTTCGGTCGATAATCAGGATATTTTGTGCGACTTTTCAGCCAGCTAAGTTGGTATTTCCTTCGTGAATGGCGGCGTTACGTGGGCGCCGTTCTGTTGCTCATCGTCATTGCGCTGCTGCAGCTGCTGCCGCCCCATATCGTTGGCACCATCGTTGACGGCGTTAGCCAGCAGCAGATGAGCCATCAGCGTCTGCTGGTGTGGGTGGGTGTCATGTTGCTTACTGCCGTGGTGGTCTACCTGCTGCGTTACGTCTGGCGCGTGCTGCTGTTTGGTGCCTCCTATCAGCTGGCGGTGGAGCTGCGTGAAGATTTCTATCGTCAGCTCAGTCGTCAGCATCCTGAATTCTATTTACGCCATCGCACCGGTGATCTGATTGCCCGCGCCACTAACGATGTTGACCGCGTGGTCTTTGCTGCCGGTGAGGGCGTGTTGACCCTGGTGGATTCACTGGTAATGGGCTGCGCCGTGCTGATTGTGATGAGCACGCAGATCAGCTGGGAGCTGACGCTGCTGGCGCTGCTGCCGATGCCGGTGATGGCGCTGGTGATTAAACGCTACGGCGATCAGCTGCATAACCGCTTTAAGCTGGCGCAGGCGGCCTTCTCCTCGTTAAACGATCAGACCCAGGAAAGCCTGACCAGCATTCGGATGATCAAAGCTTTTGGCCTGGAAGATCGCCAGTCGGCGCAGTTTGCCGACATTGCTCGTGATACCGGAGAAAAAAATCTGCGCGTTGCCCGGGTTGATGCCCGCTTTGATCCGACAATTTACGTGGCGATTGGCCTGTCGAATCTGCTGGCGATCGGCGGCGGTAGCTGGATGGTCTGGCACGGCGAGATAAGCCTCGGCCAGCTGACCAGCTTTGTGATGTACCTCGGCCTGATGATCTGGCCAATGCTGGCGCTGGCGTGGATGTTTAACATTGTTGAACGCGGCAGCGCCGCATGGAGCCGCATCAAGGCGATGCTGTCAGAAGCACCGACAGTCACCGATGGAACAACAGTTCTGCCGGAAGGGCGCGCGGAATTACGAGTGGCGATCGGCGAGTTCCGCTATCCGGCCGCCGCTCAGCCCGCGTTGTCTGAAATTCATCTTAGCCTGGCTCCGGGACAGATGCTGGGGCTGTGTGGCCCGACCGGTTCCGGTAAAAGCACGGTGCTCGGCCTGATCCAGCGTCATTTTGATATCGATCGCGGGGATATCCGCTACCACGGTATTCCACTGACGGAACTGCAGCTGGACAGCTGGCGCAGTCGCCTGGCGGTGGTCAGCCAGACGCCGTTCCTGTTTTCTGACACCATCGCCAATAATATTGCCCTCGGCAATCCGGGAGCGACTCAGGATGAGATCGAGCGGGCGGCAATGCTGGCCTCGGTTCACGATGACATTATACGCCTGCCAGCAGGCTATGAGACTGAAGTCGGGGAGCGCGGGGTAATGCTGTCCGGCGGGCAAAAGCAGCGTATTTCTATTGCCCGCGCGCTGCTGCTCAATGCCGAAATTTTGGTACTGGATGACGCGCTGTCGGCTGTTGATGGTCGTACCGAACATCAGATCCTGCACAATCTGCGCAGCTGGGGTGAAGGGCGCACCATCATCATCAGTGCACACCGACTCTCCGCCCTGACCGAAGCCAGTGAGATTCTGGTATTACAGCATGGCAAAATCGCCCAGCGCGGCAGCCATGAACAGCTGGCCGCTGCCAGCGGATGGTATCGTGATATGTATCGCTATCAGCAGCTGGAAGCCGCGCTGGACGAAGATGAATCAGAGCAGGAGGTGCCGCATGGCGAATGAAAACCGGCGGCTGTGGCCAACGCTTAAACGGTTGCTTTCCTATGGATCGCCGTGGCGCAAATCGCTAAGTCTGGCGGTGCTGATGCTGTGGGTGGCCGCAGCGGCGGAAGTGCTGGGACCGGTGCTGATTAGTTACTTTATTGACAATATGGTGGCGAAACATCATATGCCGCTGGGCCTGGCTGCAGGTCTGGTAACCAGCTTCCTGCTGCTGCAGCTACTGGCTGCGGCGCTGCATTACTGGCAGTCACTGCTGTTTAACCAGGCTGCGGTTGGCGTGGTGCAGCGCCTGCGTACCGACGTCATGGACGCCGCGCTGCGTCAGCCGCTCAGCGCGTTTGATACCCAGCCGGTCGGGCAAATCATATCCCGTGTCACCAACGATACCGAAGTCGTACGCGACTTGTACGTTACCGTGGTGGCGACCGTTTTGCGCAGCGCGGCGCTGGTGGGGGCTATGCTGGTGGCGATGTTCAGCCTCGACTGGCGCATGGCGCTGATTGCAATCGCAATTTTTCCGGCTGTGCTGATCGTTATGCTGATTTATCAACGCTACAGCACGCCAATTGTTCGCCGGGTGCGCAGCTATCTGGCAGACATCAACAACGGTTTTAATGAAGCGATCAACGGCATGAGCGTTATCCAGCAGTTCCGCCAGCAGGCGCGGTTTGGTGAGCGTATGGGGGCCGCCAGCCGCTCGCATTATCTGGCGAGGATGCAGACGCTGCGGCTGGATGGCTTTCTGCTGCGGCCATTGCTCAGCCTGTTTTCCGCGATGATCCTGTGTGGCCTGATGCTGTTGTTTGGCTTTTCGTCGGTGGGAGCGATTGAGGTCGGGGTACTTTACGCCTTTATTAATTACCTTGGCCGCCTTAATGAACCGCTTATCGAGCTGACGACTCAACAGTCGATGCTGCAGCAGGCAGTGGTGGCCGGTGAGCGCATCTTCGAACTGATGGATGCGCCGCGTCAGCCCTATGGCGACGATCCGCAGCCGCTGTCCAGCGGCTGCATTGCTATTCGCGACCTGACTTTTTCCTATCGTACCGGTAAGCCGGTGCTGACCGATATCAACCTGGAAGTCGCCCCGCGTGATTTCGTTGCGCTGGTTGGCCATACGGGGAGCGGTAAAAGTACGCTGGCTAATTTACTGATGGGCTACTATCCGCTGAGTAAAGGTGAAATCCTGCTGGATGGCCGCCCGCTGGAGTCACTCAGTCATGCGTCGCTGCGGCAGAGTGTGGCGATGGTACAACAGGACCCGGTCGTGCTGGCAGACACCTTCTTTGCTAACGTTACTCTGGGGCGGGATATCAGCGAACAGGCGGTCTGGCAGGCGCTGGAAACCGTGCAGCTGGCCTCACTGGCGCGAAGTATGAGCGACGGGATTTACACCCGACTGGGCGAGCAGGGAAACAACCTTTCCGTTGGGCAAAAACAGCTGCTGGCGATGGCGCGGGTGCTGGTGGCCACGCCGAAGATCCTGATCCTGGATGAAGCCACCGCCAATATTGACTCGGGTACAGAACAGGCGATTCAAAAGGCACTGCGTGCTATACGCCAGCAGACCACGCTGGTCGTCATTGCTCATCGCCTTTCCACTATCACCGAGGCGGATACGATCCTGGTGCTGCACCGTGGGCAGGCAGTTGAACGCGGTAATCATCAACAGCTGCTGGCTGCCCAGGGGCGCTACTGGCAAATGTACCAGCTACAGCTGGCGGGCGAAGAGCTGGCTGCCGCAGAGAGCTGATCTTTATGCAGCATCCTATGCACCAAATTCAGGCGAAAAAATAACCATTGCCCTGACTTAATGCACCGAACTTACGCAAAACGCACCGTTAAGGTGCGTTTTTTCTATACTCCTCTTACAGGCTTTCTGTTCGCGGTATCCCATCCCAGGCTGCGCTTCAGATCCGCACTGACTAATCACCTGAAAACTGCCTGTTTTTCATTTCTGGCACAGCCTTTGCTTTAGTAAATCCGTGTTCGTGAAACAACCGTATTCAATACTGGAGGGGATCGTATGAAGCTGGTTACCGTGGTAATCAAACCGTTCAAACTGGAAGACGTGCGTGAAGCACTGTCATCTATCGGCATTCAGGGTCTGACCGTGACGGAAGTTAAAGGTTTTGGCAGACAAAAAGGGCATGCAGAACTTTATCGCGGAGCTGAGTACAGCGTTAACTTCCTGCCAAAAGTAAAAATTGATATTGCGATTGCAGATGACCAGATTGATGAAGTGGTTGATGTGATTAGCAAAGCTGCCTACACCGGCAAAATTGGTGACGGGAAAATCTTTGTTGCAGAACTGCAGCGGGTGATCCGTATTCGCACCGGCGAAACTGACGAAGCAGCACTGTAATTCGGGGCTAAGAATTGTGATGGGATGGGATAAAATGAAGAAACTCGCTAAGTTTGGCCTTGCCAGCATTGCTCTGTTACCGTCGCTTGCCATGGCTGCCGCACCGGCGGTAGCGGATAAAGCCGACAACGCATTTATGATGATCTGCACCGCGCTGGTGCTGTTTATGACAATTCCGGGCATTGCGCTGTTTTACGGCGGTCTGATTCGCGGTAAAAACGTGCTGTCCATGCTGACCCAGGTGGCCATGACCTTCGCTATGGTCTGCGTTGTGTGGATGGTTTACGGATATTCTCTGGCCTTCAGCGAAGGCAACGCGTTCTTCGGCAGCTTTGACTGGGCGATGCTGAAAGGTATTGCGCCAACCACGCTGATGGGTTCCTTCTACCAGTACATCCACGTCGCGTTCCAGGCTTCCTTTGCCTGTATCACCGTGGGTCTGATTGTGGGTGCTATTGCTGAGCGTATCCGCTTTGCAGCCGTGCTGATTTTCGTACTGATCTGGCTGACCTTTGCTTACCTGCCAATTGCACACATGGTCTGGGCGGGCGGTTTCCTGGCTCAGGATGGCGCGCTGGACTTCGCGGGCGGCACCGTTGTACACATCAACGCTGCGGTCGCGGGTCTGGTCGGTGCTTACCTGCTGGGCAAACGTGCGGGCTTTGGTAAAGAAGCCTTTAAACCGCACAACCTGCCAATGGTGTTCACCGGTACTGCAATCCTGTACTTCGGCTGGTTTGGCTTCAACGCCGGTTCTGCAGGTACTGCGAACGAAATCGCCGGTCTGGCATTCCTTAACACCGTTGTAGCAACGGCGGGTGCAATGCTGACCTGGACCTTCGGTGAGTGGGCACTGCGCGGTAAACCTTCGCTGCTGGGCGTCAGCTCCGGTGCGATTGCGGGTCTGGTAGCGATTACCCCTGCCTGTGGTTACGTTGGCGTCGGTGGTGCTCTGATTATCGGTCTGGTTGGTGGTCTGGCGGGTCTGTGGGGTGTGACCACTCTGAAGAAATGGCTGCGTGTTGATGACCCTTGTGATGTGTTCGGTGTTCACGGCGTCTGCGGTATTGTTGGCTGTATCCTGACCGGTGTGTTCGCATCTTCTTCACTGGGCGGCGTGGGTTATGCAGAAGGCGTGACCATGGGCCATCAGGTCTGGGTGCAGCTGGAAAGCGTTGCGCTGACCGTTGTCTGGACCGCTGTTGTCGCGTTTATCGGTTTCAAAGTGGCGGATATGATTGTTGGCCTGCGTGTTCCTGAAGACCAGGAGCGTGAAGGTCTGGACGTCAACAGCCACGGCGAGAATGCTTACAACCAGTAATCTGGCCGGGTAAGCAAAAAAAGGAAAGTAGTGCGCTAAAAATAAAAAATCTTGCGGGCCATTATGGCCCGCTTTTTTTGTGATACATCCCAGTAACACCGCAACCCCTCAAACCGCAAGTCCAGCAGCATGTTCGTGTTGCGCCCATCCCCCGTTGTCATTATCGTCTGAGGTTGCTTCACTCGCGCTGGCGGATAACGCCTTCCTGTACCGTTGAAGCAACCAGCGTCCCCTGCTGGGTGTAGAACTCGCCGCGAACAAAACCACGGGCGCTGGAAGCCGAAGTGCTCTCCACGCTGTACAGCAGCCACTCATTGAGGTCAAACGGACGGTGGAACCACATGGAGTGGTCGATAGTCGCGACCTGCATACCCGGCTCAAGGAAGCCTTTACCGTGCGGTTGCAGCGATACCGGCAGGAAATTGAAATCGGACACATAGCCGAGCAGATACTGATGAATACGCTTATCTTCCGGCATCGTGCCGTTTGCGCGTATCCACAGGTGACGATAGGGTTCGTCCACGTGTCCTCTTAGCGGGTTATGAAATTTCACCGGGCGGATTTCAAACGGTTTTTCCGACAGGAATTTGTCGCGATAGGTTGCCGGGATATGTGGAGCAAGTTTGTGCGCGATTTCGTGCTCGGATGGCAAATCATCAGGTCCGGGGACCACCGGCATCGTTTTCTGATGCTCAAAGCCGCTTTCCGGGCCCTGGAATGAGGCGGTCATGTAAAAAATTGGTTTGCCATTTTGAACCGCCTTCACCCGGCGAGCGCTAAAGCTGTTGCCGTCCCTCAGGTTTTCCACATCGTAAATAATCGCCTTCTGACTGTCGCCAGGGCGCAGAAAGTAACTGTGAAAAGAGTGGATGATACGCTCGCTGGGAACAGTCTGTTTGGCAGCATAAAGCGCCTGGCCGACAACCTGGCCACCAAAGACCTGACGCAGACCAAGATCTTCACTTTGCCCGCGGAATAAGCCCTCTTCAAGGCTTTCCAAATCGAGCAGATTTAACAAATTTTGCAGCGCCTGGCTCATAAACGGCATCCTCTTAAAATTTCAGTGCTCAGTTTGCGAGATCCGACCAGTTAGCGTCAACGCCTGTTTATGGGATCTGCGCAGTTCGTGCGGAAAGAATGAAAATCGCTGGTAACAGGAAAAATCCAGCAACATGTGCCAGAATTAAAGCCTTACGGGCAGTAAAACTCTGCCCCTGAACGGCATTATCGCGCCGTAGGGATCAAAAAGGAGAAGACATCCATGAAACTCTGGTTTGTATTGAGCAGTGCCGCTCTCGCGGTGGCGATCTCTGGCTGTGCGGACAAGAGCAAAGATGTACCGACACCGACACTGGGTTCGCAGGTACAGGGCCAGCAGGCTGTTATCCAACAGCCTAATGTGAGCGGTACGGTGTGGATCCGCCAGAAAATTGCGCTGCCGCCGGACGCGGTGCTGACGGTGACGTTGTCAGATGCCTCGCTGGCCGATGCGCCGTCGAAGGTGCTGTCGCAGCGGGTGACACGCACCGAGGGCAAGCAGGCTCCGTTCCAGTTCGTACTGCCGTTTAATCCGGCGGATGTCCAGCCGAACGCGCGTATCCTGCTGAGTGCAGCCGTCACGGTGGATGGCAAAATGCTGTTTATCACCGATTCGGTGAAGCAGGTGGTCACGACGGGCGGCACGCGACAGGATCTGACGCTGGTGCCGGTTCCATCGGTGCCGCTGCAAACGCAGGACGGTGCGGCCACCACGGTGCCGTCGACCTCACCTACACAGGTCACGCCTTCCTCGGCGGTTCCTGCACCAACCTCATACTGATTTAGCCGTTGACTCAAGCGCCCCTGCGGGGGCGTTACTAAGGCTTCCAGCGATAGCGCTTTAAATCAACTTTACCCTCTGGCGAGACCTCAATGCCTTCGGCTTCCAGCGCCAACCGCTGTCGGCTCAAATCATCCCCCGTAAGCGAAATTTCCCCCATGCGGTTAATCACCCGATGCCAGGGGAGTTTGCTACCTTCCGGCAGGCGTTTCAGTACGCCGCCAACCTGACGTGCAGCTCTGGGTGAACCTGCCAGATGGGCAATCTCTCCGTAAGTGGTGACGGAACCGTAAGGGATAGCTGCAAGGATTTGAAAGATACGCTGGCGAAAGTTATCGTGTTCTGTGTCCAAATTCACTCCCTGGCCATAGCGGTAAACAGCAACCAATCGCGAAGCCGTTCAGAAAGGGATCAGTATAAAGGACAGATGCTGATATTTGAGCTGATAAATCAGAGCGATTTGGCAAGTAATGAGGGAATATCACCCGTATTGTGCAAGAAACAAACGGTCATCGGAGGCCGGCTTGCAATTGCCCTGGGGTTCATTGATAATGCGCCTGCGCTTCGGTGATCCGAGGCCGTCAATGGGGGCCCTGTTGGTTCTCCCGCAATGCTAATTTGTGAATTCGGTCAGGTCCGGAAGGAAGCAGCCGTAACAAGTGACGCGTGTGCCGGGATGTAGCTGGCAGGGCCCCCACCCATTTCTGCTTTCGTAACTCTCCCCTTAGCTCTCCCCTTAGCTCTCGCCTTACCCTAATCACGTTGAGACTCTCCTGAGATAAAAGCGGCATATCCGCATATCACTACAAAATTCCTTATGTTTAACATGCTTGCCGGGGTTGTGAACGGTGTTACCAGCCACAGCACTGGCTGAGGATCATGACTGTACAGCATAAGAAATTGAACTACAGAATGGGCATCACTAACGTGGGGAATTAACGAGCATCGATTAAAGGCGACGATGTTGATTTAAACGAGCGCGAATCAGTGACGATTGCCGTTGAACGGTCTGTAAATTGAATTTAATCATCCGCTCAACGTCTTACAAGCGATTGAACTCTACAAACTATGTTAAGAGTACAGCCCTCATAGATTATTTGTGAAATGCTGGAATTAATTAGGGATCAGCTCGATGTCATACTCCTGGCAGACATCCTTTCTGCACATCAACGATTGGTTTCAATGAATTTTGGGACAATCTTTACGGTGTACTGCTGGTTGGACGTCGCCCGTTACGCCCTGGCCAGCTCTGCCCACGCTACTCTATTAAAATCAAAACCATTTAAATGTTAGCGTACAAATTTCCACACGGAAACGGGGACTTTGTCATAAAGTTTATTCATGGTTAGTTCAGCAAGACGATGATCGGCTGCTGAATAAAATATAGCCAATTCGTCATCAGATAATTCGTACTTGTTCTTTTCAATCACGCGCTCGAGGGTGTCAATAGAACGACAGCGTCTGAGGCGCATCAGATAATCAGTTTTAGTTAAAAGTTTGTCAGTCATCATTAAACCGTAAGGAGTAGTGGGTTACTAAAATGAATGGCTGGCCTGGATTTGGCCGGGCGCACACTCTTCTGCAAAAATGCTGAACAGGCGTTTTGCTGATTTTTGCCAACGCTGAAGATCCTGTGCATTTATGCCGTAGTTGCTGAATAACATAAAAGTATCATCGAGATAATCGTCAATCTGTCCAATCAGATCGGTATCATCAACGTGCTTGATTTTGTAATTCATAGTAAAAGCAGCAATGTGTTCAATCAGATCATTAAGCTGCAGGTTGATGGCAGAAGTAGGATCGTTAACCCAGCCGTGGTGGCTGTCGCCTAACGTTGCCATACTTTCATCATACAGGTTTTCACACAAGAATTTCAGCTGTGCAATATCATGCCTTCTCGGTGAGTATTCGTCCATCTTTTTCCCCTCCATCGCTAGAAAAACATGCTTATTAACAGCACTTTTATACTCGGTTGGCCAGGAAGTGATAATTACTCTTCAAATGAAACATCTATTTAAAATATAACTTAGTTTCATTTTTTTGTTAACTAATTGACTGATTATTACAATTCTTCTGACATAGAGTCCGGCTCGTTGTCTATGAAATCAAACCGCAATGCACCATCTGAAAGCACAAAGTTGACTGAACTATAAGTGGTTTCGTCTGAATCAATATCAAGACAGGCATTGAAGACGTTCCAAAGGAAACTATAGTTCATTTTATAACGCGATTGCCCCAAGTCTTCCAGAGAAATAACATTCAGACTATTCGGAACATAACGAGCATTAGGGGAATACCAAGTCAAATTCCCGACCAGCTCATCCTCTATTTTAGGAATGTTCTGTTTAATTTCCTCTATTAACTCTAGTGGAATAATGACATTTTGACGATTTTTTAATGGTAAAGTTCTGTGCATTTTTCACCCTGAAGTTAATTGTTGCTAATAAAGATGATGCATTTTTACAGCTAAAGCCAATCGGTTGTCATTCTGGTTTAGCCTATCGTTTTGATTTGTCAATTGATTATTATTTTCTGTGGATCCTATTTTTTTTGAGTGACTTCACGCTTGTTGAATTTTCTTTATATAAATCACCGCGAAACACGTTACGGCATAATGTAATACTTAGATACATTTTAATCTTATCAATTCGCCAATTTTAGCAGTAAATTTGCGTTATGTTATAACATATTGAATGATGCTATGCGCTACCCATCCTCTCCTTTTTATCGATTCGGCACCCTGTTCAGTAGCCCTGCCTGGCTAAGAGCGATGCTATCCATCGTAGTGGTCCTGCTGCTTTTGTTGATGACAAAATGGGCGATCGCTTGATGATTACACTGAACAAACTCGTCGTTGGTTATCAACAGCGTGCTGTCACCCCTGAGCTGGTGGGTGAGTTTACCCAGGGAAGTATGACAGCACTGGTCGGCGATAACGGCAGCGGTAAATCGACGTTACTAAAAACGCTGTGTGGCATGATCCCGCCGGTGAGTGGCAGTATCAGCCTGCCAACTCCGCGCCCAACGATTGCGTGGCTACCGCAGCATGCAGAACTTGAAAAAACGTTTCCCCTCACCGTGTTCGATCTTGTAGCGATGGGCTTCTGGCGGCAGTGCGGCTGGTTCGGTGCTATTAATCGCCAGCAAAGGAAACAGATTTTTGAGGCCCTGGAACGGGTCCGTATGTTGCCGTTTGTCGATGCATCGCCGGGTACGCTTTCTGGCGGGCAGCTGCAACGTGTACTGTTTGCCCGCCTGCTGATCCAGGATGCCGAACTGTTGCTGTTAGATGAGCCGTTTAGCGGCGTAGACAGCGATACGATTGCTCTGCTTATCGAGCTGCTGGCGGAGCGCCATCGAGCCGGCTGCACGTTAATTGTCGTTCTGCACGATATGGCGACGGTCGCTAATCATTTCCCTCAGGTCCTGCGTTTAAAACCGAATCATAGCGAATGGTCCTGCCGTAGCTGCGGTGTGACGGGGCTGAAATTTTCACGCAGCGCGGGGGAGCGAGCATGATACTCATTGAGCCTTTTATCGAATTTGGTTTCATGCGTCGTGCGCTGGTGGCCTGTGTCGCTCTTTCGATTAGTGCAACGCCACTCGGTGTTTTTTTACTGCTTCGACGTATGAGCCTGGTAGGGGATGCATTGTCCCACGCGGTGCTCCCCGGTGCGGCGATTGGCTATTTGATCTCGGGACTGTCCCTGGTGGCAATGGGTATTGGTGGTGCGATTGCCGGGCTGACGGTAGCACTGCTGTCCGGCGCGGTCAGCCGCTATACACCGTTGCGGGAAGATGCCAGTTTTGCCGGTTTCTATCTTGGTTCGCTGGCGCTAGGGGTTACGCTGGTTTCCCTGCGCGGCTCCAGTGTCGATCTGCTGCATGTACTGTTTGGTTCGCTGCTGGCCGTTGATGCGCCATCAATTTTGCTGGTCAGCAGTATCAGCGGTATTACGTTACTGGTGCTGGCACTCATCTATCGTCCATTAGTGATCGATGCTTTCGATCCTACGTTTCTTGCTGCGCAGAATCGCTGGACCTCACCGCTGGTACACGGAATCTTTCTGATACTGGTGGTGATCAATCTGGTTGCGGGCTTCCAGGTGCTGGGAACGTTAATGAGCGTCGGTCTGATGATGCTGCCTGCTGCCAGTGCCCGCTTCTGGAGTCGCCATCTCTCCGGCACTCTCGCCGCCGCGATGCTGCTGGCAATAATTTCCAGTTTTAGCGGTCTTTGCGCCTCATTTTATCTCTCTCTGCCTGCCGGACCCGCCGTGGTACTGAGCGCGGCAGTACTGTTCTTTATCTCGATTTTATTTGGACCCTGCGGCGGTATTTTTTCCGTACGCAGAACATTGTCTATGGCGAAGGAGTAAAAATATGAAGAAGTTACCTTTGGCGCTGGCACTGTCAGCCCTGTTGGCCGCTCCGGCGGTGATGGCAAACACGGTACAGGCCGTGGCCAGTTTTAGCGTACTGGCTGATATCGTACAAAACGTCGGCGGTGAGCATGTGGTGGTCAAAAGTCTGGTCGGGCCAAATGGCGATCCGCACAGCTTTGAACCGACACCAAAGGACAGTCAGTCACTGGCTCATGCCGATTT
This sequence comes from Erwinia sp. S38, assembly GCF_016624545.1. Taxonomy (NCBI): domain Bacteria; kingdom Pseudomonadati; phylum Pseudomonadota; class Gammaproteobacteria; order Enterobacterales; family Erwiniaceae; genus Erwinia; species Erwinia sp. S38. Next base: position 86,284 of record NZ_JACVTS010000006.1, read on the forward strand.
AGTGTTTGTCAGCGGCCTTGGGATGGAGGGGTGGATGGATCGCCTGATTACTTCTTCTGGTTATAAAGGGCAGACCATTGTGGCTTCCAGCGGTATTAATACGCGAAAAATGGAAGAGGATGGCAAAACAATTACCGACCCTCATGCATGGAACAGCATGCAGAATGGTGTGATCTATGCGACTAATGTGATGAATGCCCTGATTGCCGCCGATCCAACTGATGCAGCCTACTTCCGCCAGCAGGGTAATGCCTACATTGAGCAGTTGAAAAAGCTGGATAGCTGGGCACAGCGGGAATTCGCGCAGATCCCTCAATCGAAGCGCAAGGTATTAACCAGTCATGACGCGTTTGGCTATTTCGGCCAGCGATATGGCGTCAGCTTCCTGTCTCCGGTCGGGTTTTCGACGGAATCTGAAGCCAGTGCATCAGATGTAGCCAGCCTGATTAACCAGCTTAAGAAAGAGAAGATTAACGCGTGGTTTATTGAGAATCAGACCGATCCTCGCCTGGTAAAACAGATTGCCTCTGCCACCGGTGCAAAACAGGGTGGAGAACTTTATCCAGAAGCCTTAACGGAAAAGGGCGGGGAAGCCGATAGCTACGTGGCCGCGTTTAAACATAACGTCACCGCGATGGTTGCCAGTATGAAGTAAATCAACAAGGCGGATCGTCTGGCGATCCGCCCTGTTTATCGATCAGAATGAACGGTGGTAGTTGACCAGCGGCAGTACCGGAACGGTGGCATTGGTTGCAATATTAATGACACCGATCTGTAACCCTTCAAGATTTTTGGTGGCGTTGACCAGACCAAACTGGAAGGACGTACTTTCGGAATAGTTAAAAGCACCAATGTCTGCGTTGGTGGTACCCGAAGAGGCGTTCACTGCGCCGAAGTTGAAACCGTTGACGTTATGAGCCACGTTGACCACGCCGATGTTTCCACCCTGCACATCGTTCGCCATGTTCACCAGACCAATATTGGCCCCCTGAACGTTATGCGACATGTTAATCGCACTGAAGTTAGCTCCCACGGTATCCTGCGACAGGTTATACAGTGGCGAAATGTTTAAACCGGTAATGTTGCCCGAAACGTTGACCAGGCCGAGGTTAAGCCCCTCAATGTTACCTTCGCTCCAGTTACCGACAGCGCCAATGTTGACGCCGGTGGCATTGCCGGTGTGGTTGAGGAGGCTGACGTTAACCCCGGTGCTGTCACGCTGGGTCCAGTTAAAGGGCGCAACGTTTATCCCCTGCAGGTTGCCCGTGGTGTAGTTTCCGAGCGCACCAAAGTTAATACCGCTCATATCGGCAGTTTGCGTTGCAACACCCAGATTAATACCGGTGAACCGCTCTGCGCCACTATACAAACCCAGGTTAAAGCCGGTCATATCACCCACTTTGTTGGCAAGGCCGATGTTCACGCCATTGTCAGTGCCGCCGTGCCAGTTAAACAAACCAATCGCAACACCGTTCATACCGTTTCGAATATGCGAACCGGCAACGGCACCGATCTGCAACCCGTTAAGCTGATCCAGCTCGCCGTATCCAAGGATCGGCAGGTCAAAACCATTAACGGTTCCGGTATTGCTGTACAGGAAGCTGCCGTGAAAACCATTCACTTCGTTATCATCTGGCAGGTTATTGAATGAGGAGAGTTGAATGGGTGTGGAAGCCATACTGGCCGCAGAAAACATAACGCATGACAAGGCTAATGCTAATGTTGAACGTTTCATTTTGATATCCCTATTTAATTATGATGCGTAACATTATTGAATGACAGGGGGTCATATAATGTAGTGCCACTACACTGCAGCAATCGCCAAATATCGAAGTAATCAAAGTGATACTGCGATGGTGGAATGATGATGCTTCGTATAAATTACTGATTTAACGATGATTTCTTTGACAAAAAATGCGCATAAACACACCGTCAACGGACGGTTTTTAGCGTGGCAATCAGGTTAAATAGATGGATTTTCGAGGAAAAAAAATTATTCAATGCGAAGGGAGAGGGTGGTTGAAAATAAAAAGACACAAAATAGGCGAACCCTTTGATGATTCGCCTGGCACATTAAGTTCATTTTAACTTAGCGTTTTTTCTTTCTTCCCTGCACTGCTTTAAAGCGAGGGTTGCTTTTACAGATCACAAATACCCGGCCGTGGCGGCGTACGATTTTGCAATCTTTGTGACGCTTTTTGGCTGATGCCAGCGAGCTTAATACCTGCATGGGAAGCCCTTACTTTTTCATTACGTTGAGAATGCCACCAAAGCGCTGGCTGAAACGCGCGGCGCTACCTTCTTTGGCAAAGTCTTTCTGTTTACCGGTGTAGTACACGTGTGATGCGGAAGAGACATCCAGCGTTACGTAAGGCATAACTTTGCCATCATGTTCGATGGTGCGGTCGGTTTTAATTGTCGATCCCACCACAAAGTAAGCATCGGCCGTGGTGTCATGGAACACCACCTGACGGTAGGCAGGATGAATACCCTGTTTCATCGTTTACTCCATTTGTTATGTTATACTATAACAATAGTATGCGCCGACGTTTGTGAAATTGCAACTGCAAAAAAAGAGGCCGCACAGGGCGGCCTCTTAAGGATTTCGACAACGGTCGATTATTTGTGGTGTTCAACCGGATGGCTGTGTTCCAATTCCTCTTTGTTCTTACTAAAGCGGCGGCGAACCACCACAAAGAACACAGGGACGAAGAAGATAGCCAGAACGGTTGCGGTAACCATGCCGCCCATTACGCCAGTACCTACGGCGTTCTGCGCGCCGGAACCGGCACCGGAACTGATCGCCAGCGGCAGTACGCCGAGGATAAATGCCAGAGAGGTCATCAGAATAGGACGTAAACGCATACGTACCGCTTCCAGAGTCGACTCGACCAGCCCTTTTCCTTCCTTCTCCATCAGGTCCTTAGCGAACTCAACGATCAGGATGGCGTTTTTCGCCGATAGCCCTATGGTGGTCAACAGTCCCACCACAAAGTAAACGTCGTTACTCAGCCCACGCAGTGTGGTGAAGAGCAGAGCCCCCACAACACCCAGTGGAACGACCAGCATTACCGAGAACGGGATCGACCAGCTCTCGTACAGTGCTGCCAGACAGAGGAAGACCACAATCAGTGAGATGGCGTACAGGGCAGGGGCCTGGTTTCCTGACAGACGTTCCTGATAGGACATACCGGTCCACTCATAGCCGATACCCGTTGGCAGTTTAGCCGCCAGCTCTTCCATCAGGTTCATCGCATCACCCGAGCTTTTGCCCGGTGCCGGCTGGCCCAACAGCTCCATCGAAGGCAAGCCGTTGTAGCGTTCCAGACGCGGCGAACCGTAGATCCACTGACCGGTGGTAAAGGTGCTGAATGGCACCATTTCACCGCTGGTGGAACGGACATACCAGTTGCCGATATCGCTTGGGAGCATACGGTAAGGGGCTTCACCCATCACGTACACTTTCTTCACACGGCCGCGGTCAATGAAGTCATTAACGTAGGAACCGCCCCAGGTTGCGGCCAGCGTGGTGTTGATATCAGAGAGTGATACCCCCATCGCGCGCGCTTTTTCTTGATCGATGGTCAGCTTGTACTGCGGCGTGTCTTCCAGGCCGTTAGGGCGAACACCGACCAGCGTATCCGGGTGCTGTGCAATCATGCCCAGCAGCTGGTTACGGGCTTCGGTCAGCTTCTCGTGGCCCAGGCCAGCTTTATCGGTCAGCTGGAAGTCGAAACCGGTCGCCGTACCCAGTTCTACGATGGCTGGCAGGTTGAATGGAATCACCATGGCATCTTTAATCGATGACAGTGCACCCATCGCCCTGGCGGCAATCGCCGGTACTTTGTTTTCCGAACTGGCTCGCTCATCCCAGTCTTTCAGGCTGACAAACGCAATACCGGTATTCTGTCCACGTCCTGCAAAGCCAAAGCCGTTTACGGTAAACACCGAGTTCACGTTGTCTTTTTCTTTGGTCAGATAGTAGTCAGTCACCTGATCCAGCACTTTCTGAGTACGTTCCTGAGTGGCACCAGCAGGCAGCTGCGCCATGGTCAGTAACACACCCTGATCCTCTTCCGGCAGGAACGAGGTTGGCAGTCGCAGGAACAGGAAGGCCATGCCCACAACGATCAGCAGATAAATCACCAGATAACGGCCGGTGCTGCGAACGATATGACCCACGCTATCGGTATAGTGCTGGGTACTCTTATCGAACAGACGGTTGAACCAGCCAAAGAAGCCGGTGGTTTTACCGTGCTCGCCTTTAGCAATCGGCTTCAGCATGGTGGCGCACAGCGCCGGGGTCAGGATCAGTGCCACAATCACCGACAGCACCATCGCAGACACGATGGTAATCGAGAACTGACGATAAATAACCCCGGTTGACCCACCAAAGAAGGCCATCGGAATAAATACCGCAGACAGAACAAGGGCGATACCCACCAGGGCACCCTGAATCTGCTCCATCGATTTTCGCGTGGCTTCCTTCGGCGGCAGGCCTTCTTCGGCCATCACGCGTTCAACGTTCTCCACCACGACGATGGCGTCATCTACCAACAGGCCTATTGCCAACACCATACCGAACATCGTCAGGGTGTTTATCGAATAGCCGAAGGCGCTGATAATGGCAAAAGTACCCAGCAAGACTACCGGTACCGCAATGGTTGGAATCAACGTAGCGCGGAAATTTTGCAGGAACAGATACATTACCAGGAACACCAGCACGATCGCTTCAACGAGCGTTTTAACCACTTCATTAATCGAAATTTTAACGAAAGGTGTAGTGTCGTACGGGTAAACCACTTTCAGGCCGGACGGGAAGAACGGTTCCAGCTTGGACAGTTCAGCTTTCACAGCAGAGGCTGTATCCAGTGCGTTTGCACCGGTCGCCAGCTTAATCCCCAGACCAGAAGCGGGTTTACCGTTAAAGCGGGCGATGATCTCATAGTTTTCACCGCCCAGTTCGATCTGCGCAACATCCTTCAGACGAACCTGCGAACCATCGGTATTCACCTTCAGCAGAATATTGCCAAACTCTTCAGCCGAAGTCAGGCGCGTCTGTGCAATGATCGAGGCGTTAAGCTGCTGCCCCTTCACCGGCGGTGACCCACCCAGCTGGCCCGCTGCAACCTGGGAGTTCTGCGTATTGATTGCGCTGATCACATCCACGGGAGTTAGCTGGAAGTTATTCAGCTTATGCGGGTCCATCCAGACACGCATGGCGTACTGCGCACCGAACAGCTGCGTATCACCGACGCCAGAAACGCGACTGATCGGGTCTTTTACGTTGGACCCGATGTAGTCGGCGATATCGTTTTGCGTCATGGTGCCGTCTTCGTTAATGAAGCCGGCAACCATCAGGAAGCTGCTGGAGGATTTCTGAACGCGAATACCCTGCTGCTGTACTTCCTGTGGCAACAGCGGCATGGCCAGCTGCAGTTTGTTCTGAACCTGAACCTGAGCAATATCGGCGTTGGTGCCGGACTCAAAGGTCAGCGTCAGCTGCAACGTACCCGTTGAGTCACTGCTTGAGCCCATATACATCAGGCCATCAATGCCGTTCATATTTTGTTCGATAACCTGCGTGACGGAGTCCTGCAAGGTTTTCGCATCAGCACCCGGGTAGGTGGCAGAGATCTCGATTGCCGGTGGTGCAACGTTAGGATATTGCTCAATCGGCAGTTTCAGGATCGACAATGCGCCCGCCAGCATAATAATGATGGCGATAACCCAGGCGAAGATCGGGCGATCGATAAAAAACTTAGCCATGAATCAGTGGCTCCTGTTAAGACTTGCTTTGTTCAGACTGCGCCTGAGGCTGTGTTGCTGCTTTGGAGCTGTCTTCGCTAACTTCCTGTGGCGTTACGGCTGCACCCGGTCTGACGCGCTGTAGTCCGGTCACAATCACCTTGTCACCATCTTTCAGCCCACCGGTAACCAGCCATTTGTCGCCTATGGCCTGGTCGGCGGTCAGATTGCGCACTTCAACCTTGTTGTCTGCACCCACGACCATCGCCGTAGCCTGACCGGTTGGTGTACGGGTTACGCCCTGCTGTGGAACCAGCAGCGCATTTGGGTTGGTGCCTTCATCCAGACGAGCACGAACAAACATGCCCGGCAGCAGACTGTGATCCGGGTTAGGGAACACGGCGCGCAGCGTGATAGAACCGGTGGTTTCATCGACGGTGACATCAGAGAATTCCAATGTACCGCTCTGCGCATACTCGCTACCATTCTGCATTAACAGCTTAACTTCGGCCTTGCCGTTTGCCTGCTGCAGCGTACCGGCATTCAGTTCATTGCGGAGACGAATAAAGTCTTCGCTTGACTGAGTGACATCAACATAAATCGGGTCCAGCTGTTGAACGGTAGCCAGGGCAGTTGTCTGGCCACTGGTCACCAGTGCACCTTCGGTAACGGAAGATTTACCAATACGGCCACTGATAGGCGAAGTGACTTTGGTGTAAGCCAGATTAATGCGCGCGCTTTCCACCGAGGCCTGGGCTGCCTGAACGGCTGCTGCGGTCTGGCTCTGCGTGGCGATCGCCTGGTCATAATCCTGCTGACTGATGTACTTGGTACCCAGCAGAGGTTTGTAGCGTTTAACCGTCAGGCTGGCGATTTGTGCATTAGCCTGTGCCTGAGCAAGAGAACCCTTCGCACTTTCCCACTCGGCTTTATAGGTCGCCGGGTCAATTTGATAGAGGGATTCACCCGCCTTAATGTCGCTACCTTCAACAAAATTGCGTTTCAGAATAATGCCAGAAACCTGCGGGCGAACTTCTGCGATACGGAAAGATGAGGTACGACCTGGCAGGTCGGTAGTAATTTTTAGTGGTGCACTTTTCAGCGTGACGATACCCACTTCAGGTGCCTGTTGTTGCCCAGCCTGTTGTTGCTCTTTGTTGTCGCATCCTGTCAGAACCAGGGTGCCTGAAAGCATCAGAACGGCTGCCAGAGGCGTTAGCCCTCTGTTTTTGTTCATAAATAAACCTCGAATGTCCGGTATCGATTGTTCAATGGATCACAAACTCATAAACCCATTGCTGCGTTTAAATTATGGTCGTGCTATGGTACATACATTCGGAAATGTATGTAAATCTACCATTTTGTAAAAACCCCACTATGGCACGAAATACCAAACAGCAGGCGCAGGAAACGCGCAATCACATTATCAATGCAGCGATCGAACGCTTTTCAGAAGTCGGCGTTTCCAAAACGTCGCTGGCTGATATTGCCGCTGCCGCTGGCGTTACACGGGGGGCAATCTACTGGCATTTTAAAAATAAAACTGATTTGCTAAACGAAATCTGGGCACAGTCCGACTCCGTTATGGCGGATCTGGAAATTGAGTATCAATCAAAATACCCGGCGAATCCACTGTCTGTTATGCGAGCAATGATACTGTATGTCTTTGACGCGACAACCAGCGATCCAAGAAGACGGGCATTGATGGAAATTATTTATCACAAATGCGAATTTGTTGGTGAAATGGCCACGCTGCAGCTCATGCAGCAAAATCTCTATCTGGAATGCTATGAAAAGATAGAGGATGTATTAAAACAGTGTATACAGGCAAAACAGCTGCCTGAAAACCTCAATACTCCGCGCGCTGCCATCGTCATTCGTGGCTACATCAGCGGAATTATCGAAAACTGGCTGTTTATGCCGGATAGCTTCAACCTTGCTGAAGATGCGCCGCAGCTGGTCGATACGCTGGTGGAGATGCTGATCCATTGTCCAACGTTACGCCATCCCTCCCGCTAAGCTTTTTCGGCAATCTTTCGCTCAAAGTCTCGCTGAACGATAGCCAATGCAGCCAGAACCGTTTCCGCATCCAACTGATTTTCCTCCAGTAGCATAATAAGATCAACGGCCAGTTTGACCTCTTTGGGGGCGTTTTCCAGCGACATGATGACTCCTTATTTTCGATTCCGGGACGATAACAATACGGTTCAGATACGCAAAATTTTAATGACCACACCCATCACCAACGCCCCTGCCAGCGCCATCAGCTCGGAGCGGACATCCATCAGTGCCAGCGTACCAAAACCAAAATAGCTGCTGATATAGCCGCCGATCAGTGCACCAATCGTGCTCAAAACCAGCGTTGCGGCTCGTCCACCGGGGCGGCCGGGAAAATAGCGCCTGATAAAAATACCGACAAGTAACCCAATGATAATCCAGGAAAGCAGCCCCATTTTACCTCTCCAGCCAGATTGTGCTGTTAGTATAGTTCGCCTTAACGGCTAGCGATCGCGTTCGCGATTTTCAATACTGCGTTCAATGCGTTTTAGCGCCTGCAGACATCGCTGCAGGCGACCTTCCAGTGCGGCAAGTTCGCGCTGAAGCTGCTGTTGTTGCGCCAGCGTCTCCTGAATTGCAAGCAGGCTTTCGCGATCGGCAATCATCGCCCGTAGGCGGCGCTCGAAATCCTGATGCTGGGAGAGTTTCTCATACAGATTTTCTTTTTCCACCACCGGTTCGGCTTCGCGGCTGCGCAGCGTCTGGGTGGCCAGTTCACGCTGTAATGCCCCCATCTGCAATACCACGCGCTCGGCCATCCAGGCAACGCGCTCGGCGCGGTTGTCCTGCACGCTTTGCTTTAACTGCATCATCGTCTGCTGCACTTCCACCAGATAATCCCCCAGTCGGGTGGAATGGCCGTGAAACAGCTGATGATCGAAACGCGCCTTTGCCGTGCGCTGATTGGCGTGTGGCTCCACGGCGCGAGCCAGTTGTGCCAGCTGAGTATCCAGCTGCTGCAATAAACCTGTACTTTTCATGTTCTTCTCCGTGGCCACGATCGCGATATGATAACCTGTTTACGACATTTTTTTACGGGTGCACGATGCAACGTTACATTTTATTGATTCTTGGCTGGCTTGCGATGGTGCTGGCGACGCTTGGTGCCGTTTTGCCGCTGCTGCCGACAACGCCGTTCCTGTTACTGGCCGCCTGGTGTTTTGCCCGATCGTCGCCGCGCTTCCATCACTGGTTGCTTTATCGTTCCGTATTTGGCCGCTACCTGCGTCACTGGCAGCAGCATCGTGCCATGCCGCCCGGTGCAAAAAGTAGGGCGATAGTTTTTATCCTGCTGTCCTTTGCTTTTTCACTGTGGATGGTAAAAATTCTTTGGGTTCGCCTGATGTTACTAACGATCCTGTGCTGTTTATTGGTGTTTATGGCCCGGCTTCCGGTCGTTGAGGAAGAGCAAGAAAATCGCTGATTTTCTTAAACGCGGTTGCAATTGTTCGGCGGTTTGCATAGATTTGGTCGTTTTCGTGCGTGGCTTCCCTCCTTCGTTAGAATTTCACCCGACCGTTTCGCGGCTGGGGGAGATGAAGCTGCGCGAGTCAGATTTGTATTTACCAGGCATAACATTATGACCGCGACTGCGCAGCAGCTAGATTTTCTTAAAAACAGTATCAAAAGCATCCAGGACTATCCAAAACCGGGCATCCTGTTTCGTGATGTCACCAGCCTGCTGGAAGACCCGAAAGCGTACGCGCTGAGCATTGAGCTGTTAGTTGAACGCTACCGTAACGCGGGTATCACCAAAGTTGTGGGTACGGAAGCACGTGGCTTCCTGTTTGGTGCACCCGTTGCACTGGGTCTGGGGGTGGGCTTTATTCCCGTGCGTAAGCCGGGCAAACTGCCGCGCCAGACTTTCTCCGAAAGCTATGAGCTGGAATACGGTACCGACCGTTTAGAACTGCACTGTGATGCCATCCAGCCGGGTGATGTTGTTCTCGTCGTGGACGATCTGCTGGCGACCGGTGGCACAATTGAAGCGACCGTTAAACTGATCCAGCGCGCGGGTGGCACGGTGAAAGATGCGGCCTTCATCATCAATCTGTTTGACCTGACCGGTGAAGCACGCCTGAAGGCGCTGGGGCTGAATGTTTACAGCCTGGTGAACTTCCCGGGGCACTGATGCTGTTTCGGTGGGCAGCGGCGTTGCTGCTCACCGTCATCCCTTCTGCAAGATTTCGCTATTCTTGATGGCGTTTCTGACTAAATATCACCCTTTCTTACCCCGTCAATTCGCCGCTGGAGCATCGGAAAAGGCAAGCCCGGCCGTTTGCGATTCCGGATTCGTCGTAACTGGAGCGGTAAGCTTGCCCGTCTGCGATTTCGTCTCGGGGACTGTCGGTGCCGGGCGTTCCTGATCCTGGCTATCGTTATTTTGGGGCTTGGTCACTTCAGGTGTGCTGGGTTTCGCTTCCGCTTTTTTCTTAGCAAGCGGGGAAACAGGCGTTATCGCCGGGGGTTGATTGATCTGTAATACGGGTAAGTCAGCAAAGGTGATCTGCCGCCGATCAACCGCAGCCAGAATTTCATCAGTACAATCCACCTGCTTTTCGCTACTGGCCAGCGCCAACTGAGCCGGGAAAATAGCGCCGATGCTATGTTCTTTACGCCACTTTTCTGCTTCTTCGTAAATGATTTTTTTCAGAGCATCGCTCACACCGCGTTCTTCCACGCTAAACTGCCTGACCAGTGTTTCCTCGGCGTTACTGAAGACCCGCTGCTGCTCCTCTTCAGGGGCGTTCTGATAACTTCTGTGTAAATCCTCCATGCCCTGCTGGAAGCGCCTGTCGATAATACTGAGATGCTCGCGCCCGGCCTTTCCGGGAGCAGACTGAGCAATAATTCTTTCCACATCCAGCAGAGCGATCCGCTCTGGAATGCCCTGATGCTGATGAAAAATATAGCCCACGGCCACAATCAACAGGACGCTCAGTACCGCGCAAAGTATTTTCATTCGGTGTTCTCACTTAATCTGTAAATGACCAGCAGCAGCGCTGGCAGGGGTAAACGGCAGACAACAGTCAAACCCGGTGCAGGATGCTGTACCAGGGGAACGGTGAAATTGATGTTCAGGTGGGGCAGGTCATAGTCAATTTCCTTTTGACGTTATTGGCAGGACCACATCCTTAAGATATTACCCAATCCATTTTCGAGAAGTTGTCTCCCCAATAGCTGGCGCTATATTGCATATTCTATGTGGTTTTTTTTGGCTTTTAGTGTGTTGATAATTAAATTCAGCTTATTTTAAGTAAAAATAAAGGCCACCGGCGAAGGTGACCTTTGATTTACTTTATAACAACGATGGTGAGGAGTTTGCTCAGAACTTTCCCACCAGGAGATAATACCATTCTGTTAAGTAATGAATCTGTCAACGATAAATACGATCGGGTAATATTTTTGTAATTTTCTACAATTTAAATATCGCCGATCACCATGTTTTACCAATATTGAACTGGAACTGCTCCGATTTATCACCGTCATACTTTTTCAGCGGTAGCGCGTAAGAGAAGACCAGTGGGCCAAGCGGTGACTGCCACTGGACGGCCAGACCGGATGAAACGCGAACCTGGGACGGATCGCCGTAGTCTTGAATCCCGGCGGCTTCGGTCTGCTCGGTGTTTTGCCACTGGGTATCCCAGACCGTTCCGGCGTCAACGAACAGTGAAGTCCGCAGCGAGCTGGCATAGCGATCGCCGACAAACGGAGTGGGCAGGATCAACTCGGCGCTGATGATAGCCATCGCATCGCCGCCCACCGCGTCGGTCGATTTCTCCACCGGGCACGCGCCGTAGCTGCTTTCACTGCCGTTGCAGCGGTAATACGCCGCTTTTGGACCAATGGTATTCGACGAGAAGCCGCGGACGGTGCTGGAACCACCGGCATAGAAATTATCATAGAAGGGCACGTCGCTGCCGCCCAGACCGCCCGCGTAGCCCAGCTTGGTTCGGGTCAGCAATACCCAGCTGTGGCTGTCGCTCAGCGGCAGATAGGCGCTGGCGTTCAGGGTATTTTTAAAGTAGCTGTTGCTTGAGCCTGGCAGGGTGATTTTGCTGGTAAAGCTGGCGCTGACGCCGGAGGTCGGGAAGAAGCCCCGGTCCAGCGAGTTATAGCTCCAGCCAATGCTGGCGAAGACATCGTTGGCGACAAAATCAGAGTTGCTGTCACCGTCCTTGGTGACCACCGCCGGATCGATCCCGCGTGAAGCCAGGTAGCGCCAGGTGGCCAGCTGCGGTTCCATATCGGTCAGGCTGTTATAAACATAGTCCAGCCCCAGGTTCATCATGCTGTGTTCGCTGACCGGCAGGCCAAGGTTGCTGCCGAAGCCGAAGCTTTTCAGATTATATTCCGCCAGCGAGTTATCTTCGGCGCTGTAATCGTTATAGAAAAACTTGCCGCCGAGACTGACGCCGTCCACGGTGAAATAAGGATCGGTGGCGGAGACTTCAACATAGGTCTGATAGTCGTTTTTGGTCCCGCTGAAGCTGACGCTGTTGCCGGTGCCCAGCCAGTTATCCTGCGTCACGCCAACCTGGAAGCTGATGCCGCTGTCGGTGCCATAGCCGATACCGAAGTTCAGGGTGCCGGTATTGCGCTCCTTCACTTTGTACACCACATCAACCTGGTCGCTGCTGCCGGGAATACGCTGCGTTTCGGTTTCCACGCTTTCAAAATAGCCCAGCCGGTTAAGCCGCTCTTTACCCTGTTCCACCAGATCGCTGCCCAGCCAGGCACCTTCCATCTGGCGCATTTCCCGCCGCAGTACCGCATCGCGCGAGGTGTCATTACCGTTAAAGATAATATGGCGCACGGTAAAGCGATGACCGGCATCGACGTTAATTCGCAGCTTGACGGTTTTCGCCGTGTCATCGATCTCCGGCTGAGTCTGCACCCGGGGCCAGGCGTAGCCGTAGCGGCCCAGCAGTTTCTTGATATCGTTTTCAATGCGCGTGGCCTGGGCTGCGCTGTAGGTTTCACCCGGCTTGATGCGCGCCAGCTCTTCGATCTGCGCGGAATACCCCGCAAGATTACCGCTGACTTCCGCTGACGACAGGGTATAGCGCTGGCCTTCGGTAAGGTTGACGGTAATGAATAAGCTCTTTTTATCCGGCGTCATGCTGATTTGCGTGGAGTCGACGGAAAAACGGGCGTAGCCGCGATCGAGGTAGAAGCTGCGCAGCGTTTCGATATCGCCCGCCAGTTTTTGCTTTTGATATTTCCGATCGCCGACCAGATTCCACCAGGGTACTTCATCGCGCAGCTGGAAGTGGGAAAGCAGTTCGTCGGTGCTGAAGGCGTGGTTACCGATCAGGTTAATCTGCTGAATTTTGGCGGAAACGCCTTCCGTAAAGACCAGCTTTAAATCGACGCGGTTGCGCGGTAGGGGCGTGACAACTGCCTTAACATTAGCGCTGTATTTACCCACGCTGAAGTAGAAATCCTCCAGCCCTTTTTCAATCGAGGTGATGGTGGTGCGATCCAGCGCTTCCCCCACGCGCACCCCGGATGCCTCCAGGTTTTGCGTCAGCATGTCATCTTTGATCGCTTTATTACCGGCGAAGGTGATGCTGGCGATGGTCGGCCGCTCTTTTACCTGCACGATTAACGTTGTGCCGTCGCGAAGTACCTGCACATCCTCAAAGTTACCGCTGGCAAAAAGGGCGCGAACCGTCTCGCTGAGATCCTGCGCGGAAACCGTATCGCCGGTTCGTACCGGCATATTCAGCAAGACGGCACCGGGCGTAACGCGCTGCAGGCCGCTAAAGGTAATATTATTTACCTTAAAGTCATCCGCACCATAGGCAGCCAGGCTACTTAATAAAAGCAATCCAGGAAAATTCTTTTTCATTGGGTTTCAGTCAGGAACCTGTATTGAAATAGGGGGAACACAATAAAATGAAATCGTGTCAGTAAGTGGCGGTTGCATTTGCCAAGCCGACTCTGTTGATAACTGACTGTATTTTATTTTTTTGATTCCCTTGCGTTTGGCTATTTTCAAAAAAATTACATCTTGCTGGGGCTTCTTTAACAGAAGGATGGTGTGGTGTTTTATTTTATTTTTTACAGGCTGGTAAATTAACTCTGTGAGTTTTTTATCATTAAAGCGTAAATAAATTGCCTGATTCATTTTGAATAAAAAAACATCTCTTTCCCGACAGTGGCTGCGTCAGGTTTTGTGAGCGTGCTCGGTATAGGGAACTATCCGACAGGAACCGCGACGGGCGGGAGAGGATTCTGTTATAGTATCTTCTTTTGATTCAGAACAATGATGAAGTCCGAATGAGCTATCAGGTACTGGCCCGTAAGTGGCGTCCACAAGCGTTTACTGAAGTCGTTGGTCAGGAGCATGTCCTGACCGCGCTGGCTAACGGTCTTTCGCTGGGCCGTATCCATCACGCTTATCTGTTTTCCGGCACTCGCGGCGTCGGGAAGACGACGATTGCCCGTCTGTTAGCCAAAGGGCTGAACTGCGAAACCGGCATCACCGCTACGCCGTGCGGCCAGTGCGATAACTGCCGTGAAATCGAACAGGGGCGCTTTGTTGACCTGATTGAGATCGATGCCGCATCGCGCACCAAAGTCGAAGACACCCGTGACCTGCTGGATAACGTGCAGTACGCACCGGCGCGCGGGCGCTTTAAAGTCTATCTGATCGACGAAGTCCATATGCTTTCGCGTCACAGCTTCAATGCGCTGTTGAAGACGCTGGAAGAGCCGCCTGAACACGTCAAATTCCTGTTAGCCACCACCGATCCGCAGAAGCTGCCGGTGACCATCCTGTCGCGCTGTCTGCAATTCCATCTGAAAGCCTTAGATCAGGATCAGATCCGCGGTCAGCTTGAGCATATCCTGCAGGTTGAGCAGATTTCCGCTGAAACGCGTGCACTGCAGCTTCTGGCGCGCGCCGCCGACGGCAGTATGCGCGATGCCCTCAGCCTGACCGATCAGGCTATCGCCATGGGGCAGGGGGCGGTCACTACGGTGACGGTGAACGATATGCTCGGCACGCTGGACGACGAACAGCCGCTGGCGCTGATCGAAGCGCTGGTCAGTGCGGATGGTGCGCAGGTGATGGCGCTGCTCAACCAGGCGGCATCGCGCGGCGTGGAGTGGGAAGCGTTGCTGGTAGAAATGCTGACCCTGCTGCACCGCATTGCGATGGTGCAGCTGCTGCCCTCGGCGCTTGGTGAGGATATGGCCACGATTGAACAGCGTCTGCGCGAGCTGGCACGAGTGCTGCCGCCAGCAGACGTACAGCTTTATTACCAGACGCTGCTGGTGGGGCGCAAGGAGCTGCCGCTGGCGCCGGATCGCCGCATGGGCGTTGAAATGACGCTGCTGCGAGCGCTGGCCTTTCATCCTAAAGCGGTGATTGCTGAACCTGTTGCCCGGCCGGCTATTATCGCCCAGGCCGTACCCCAGACTGCACCTCAGGCTCCGCTGACGCCACCATCCCAGCCGGCAGTCGCGCATACTATTCCAGATGCGCCGCCGCCTCAGGGATTGCCTGACACCACCAGCCAGCTGCTACAGGCGCGTACTCAACTGATGCGCCAGCAGGGAGCAACCAAACCAAAAAAGAGTGAGCCGGCGGCGCAGGGTGCGCGGCCGGCCAGCTCTGCACTGGAGCGTCTGGCAGCCGCAACTGAACGTGGGCAGAAGCGCCCGCGACAGGATGCTGCACCCGCCGCACCGGTAAAAGAGGAAGCGTACCGCTGGAAGGCGCAGACGCCGAAGGAAGAGGTGAAAGCTGAACCGGTAGCCACGCCGAAAGCGTTGCGCAGCGCGCTGGAGCATGAAAAAACGCCGGAGCTGATCGTCAAACTGACGGAGGAATCACTGGAGCGTGATGCCTGGGCGGCCGAAATAGCCACCCTGACCATGCCGCGGCTGGTGCAGCAGCTGGCGCTGAATGCGTGGAAAGAGGTGACGGACGGCGGTGTTTGTCTGCATCTGCGGTCCAGCCAGCGGCATCTGAATTCCCCGTCGGCGCAGAAGGCGCTGAATGATGCCCTCAACAATGCCGCCGGTCATCCCATTGAATTAACCGTGGTGGAAGATGATAATCCTGCGGTGCTGACGCCGCTGGAGTGGCGGCAAAAAATTTATGAAGAGAAGCTGGCGCAGGCGCGCCAGTCGATTATCGCGGATAATAATATTCAAACGCTGCGACGCTTTTTTGACGCAGACGTTGATGAAGAGAGTATCCGCCCTGTGTAACCCGCCGCATCACCGTTTTGTTGGTGTGGCCTGAGCGAAAGAGAGAGAACTTATGTTTGGTAAAGCCGGATTGGGTAACCTGATGAAGCAGGCCCAGCAAATGCAGGACAAAATGGCGCAGGTTCAGGAAGAGATCGCCAAAATGGAAGTGACCGGTGAATCCGGTGCCGGCCTGGTGAAAGTGACCATTAACGGCGCGCACAACTGCCGTCGTGTGGAAGTGGACCCAAGCCTGCTGGAAGATGACAAAGACATGCTGGAAGATCTGGTTGCTGCGGCATTTAACGATGCGGCTCGCCGCGTTGCTGAAGCGCAGAAAGAGAAAATGGCCGCCGTGTCATCCGGTATGCAGCTGCCACCTGGCTTCAAGATGCCGTTCTGATGCAGACCAGCCCGCTCCTTGAAGCACTAATGGAGTCGCTGCGTTGCCTGCCGGGCGTTGGGCCTAAATCGGCCCAGCGCATGGCTTTTCAGCTGCTGCAACGCGACCGTAGCGGTGGTATGCGCCTGGCACAGGCTCTGACTCGTGCGATGTCTGAGATTGGCCACTGTGCGGACTGCCGGACCTTTACCGAGCAGGAGATCTGTACCATCTGCGCGAACCCACGTCGCCAGCAGAACGGTCAAATCTGTGTCGTTGAAAGCCCGGCGGATATTCATGCCATTGAACAGACCGGGCAGTTTTCCGGCCGTTACTTTGTGCTGATGGGCCATCTTTCCCCGCTGGACGGCATCGGACCGGGAGATATCGGCCTGGATCGTCTGGAGCAGCGGCTGGAAAAAGAAACCATTCAGGAAGTGATCCTCGCGACCAACCCGACAGTAGAAGGTGAGGCAACCGCCAACTACATTGCCAGCCTGTGTGAACAGTATGGCGTGGAAGCCAGCCGCATTGCGCACGGTGTTCCGGTCGGCGGCGAGCTGGAAATGGTCGACGGCACGACGCTGTCCCATTCACTGGCCGGGCGCCACAAGATTAAATTCTGACCATTCAAACGGCACGAGTTTTCGTGCCGCCTTGAAAATCCAGCGCTTCTCCCCCATCTCTACCCTCAACGTTCATCAACCTGTTTTAGTTGAGGTAGCAATGACCATGAAAGGACAAGAGACGCGTGGCTTCCAGTCAGAGGTGAAACAGCTTCTGCACCTGATGATCCACTCACTCTATTCAAACAAAGAAATCTTCCTGCGCGAACTGATCTCCAACGCCTCGGACGCTGCGGATAAACTGCGCTTCCGTGCATTATCCACCCCCGATCTTTACGAGGGTGACGGCGAGCTGCGCGTACGTGTTTCTGTCGACAAGGAAAACCGTACCCTGACGCTGAGCGATAACGGTATCGGTATGCGTCGTGACGAAGTCATTGAAAACCTGGGCACCATTGCCAAATCTGGTACTAAATCCTTCCTCGAGTCCTTAGGCTCCGATCAGGCGAAAGACAGCCAGCTGATCGGCCAGTTCGGCGTGGGCTTCTACTCGGCGTTTATCGTTGCGGATAAAGTATCCGTGCGTACCCGTGCTGCCGGCGCTGCCGCTGATGAGGGCGTATTCTGGGAATCCGCAGGCGAAGGTGAATACACCATCGCGGATATCACCAAAGAAGATCGCGGCACCGAGATTACGCTGCACCTGCGCGAAGGCGAAGACGAGTTCCTCGATGCATGGCGCGTGCGCAGCATTATCAGCAAATACTCCGATCATATTGCCCTGCCGGTTGAAATTGAATCCCGTAACGAAGAAGACGACACCACCAGCTGGGAAAAAATCAACAAGGCTCAGGCGCTGTGGACCCGCAGCAAGTCTGAAATCAGCGAAGACGAATACAAAGAGTTTTATAAGCACGTTGCTCACGACTTCACCGACCCGCTGACCTGGAGCCACAACCGCGTGGAAGGTAAGCAGGAGTACACCAGCCTGCTCTATATTCCGGCTCAGGCACCGTGGGATATGTGGAACCGCGATCACAAACACGGCCTGAAGCTGTACGTGCAGCGCGTGTTTATCATGGATGACGCAGAGCAGTTTATGCCGAACTATCTGCGCTTCGTGAAGGGGCTGATCGACTCAAACGATCTGCCGCTGAACGTCTCCCGTGAGATCCTGCAGGACAGCCGCATCACTCAGACCCTGCGCAGTGCACTGACTAAGCGTTCTCTGCAGATGCTGGAAAAAGTGGCGAAGGATGACGAAGAGAAATATCAGACATTCTGGCAGCAGTTCGGCCTGGCACTGAAAGAAGGCCCGGCGGAAGACAGTGCGAACATCGAAACCATCGCCAAACTGCTACGCTTTGCCTCAACCAGCAGCGAAGGCCCGGCACAGACCGTGTCGCTGGAAGACTACCTCAGCCGCATGGTGGAAGGTCAGGAGAAGATTTACTTCATTACTGCCGATAGCTATGCCGCGGCGAAGAGCAGCCCGCATCTGGAGCTGTTCCGCAAAAAAGGTATCGAAGTCCTGCTGCTCTCCGATCGCATCGACGAATGGATGATGAGCTACCTGACCGAGTTCGACGGCAAGCCGTTCCAGTCCGTCAGCAAAGCCGACGATGCGCTGAGCAAGCTGGCCGACGAAGAAACCGAAGAGCAGAAGGAAGCCGAGAAGGCGCTGGAGCCGTTCGTTGAGCGCGTGAAAACGCTGCTGGGTGAGCGTGTGAAAGAAGTGCGTCTGACTCACCGTCTGACCGATACCCCGGCCATCGTCACCACCGACGCGAACGAAATGAGCACCCAGATGGCCAAGCTGTTTGCCGCTGCGGGCCAGGACGTGCCGGACGTGAAGTACCTGTTCGAGCTGAACCCGGATCACGCACTGGTTAAACGCGCTGCCGATACCCAGGACGAAGCGCGCTTCGCCGAGTGGATCGAGCTGCTGCTGGATCAGGCGCTGCTGGCCGAGAAGGGCTCGCTGGACGATCCAAACCAGTTTATTCGCCGCATGAACCAGCTGCTGTTGGGCTAATCATCAAGCACGTGAACTGAAAGGGGCCGGATTATCCGGCCCCTTTTTGCGTCCATCTGCCGACCTCGTCAACCGCCGCCGGAAGCCTCTTCCAGCAGCCAGCGACGGAACAGGGCAATCTCCTGTTCTTCACGCCGTGTTTCTTTCACCATCATCCACGTTGCGCGATCCACCTCGGCGAAGCCTAAGGGGGCGATCAGTGACCCCTCCTGGATCTCTTTTTTCACCAAAATCTGCGGTGTCATAATAATGCCCATGCCGCTACGCGCCGCCTGAATAGCCAGCGTCAGATTATCGAAGTGGCGTCCGGCCCAGAAATCGCCCCGAGCTCCGGTTTTTTTTGCCCATTCAGCCCAGGCGTGCAGCTTGGTATCGGCATGCAGCAGCGGAAGGGTGGCGAAATCGGTTTCATAGGTAAAGCGATTAGCGAACTCTGGCGAACAGACCGGACCAATATAATCGACGGTGATCAGCGTGGCAGCGATATCCTCTCCGACAGACTGTTCATGACTGACGATCAGCACATCGCAATACTCGTTACGTACGCGCTCAATATCGACATGAGTTTGAAAGGTCAGGGCGATCTCCGCGTGGCGGCTGGTAAAACGGCTGATCCGCGGGATCAGCCACTGGGCAAGAAAGCTGGGGGCGCAGGAAATCGTCAGGCTGTGCAGGTTACGCGCGCGGATCTTTTCGCAGGTCGCTTCAATTTCGCCAAAGGTTTGTATACAGCAAACCTTCAGCCGCTCGCCGTCCGAGGTCAGCTGAACCCGGCCACCTACCCGCAGAAACAACGGTTTATCTAACCACTCTTCCAGCAGTTTGATTTGATGGCTGACCGCACTATGAGTTACGTGCAGTGATTGTGCAGCGAGGCTAAAGCTTTGATGCAGTGCCGCCTGATGAAAATAGCGCAGAGCGCGCAGCGAAGGTAGTCCGGACATAGCCCTATCCGTTAGAAAATCTCACATCCAGTGTCTGTTTATATCATTTTAAAGTCCAGTCGATTTTACCTACTCTGACCCCGGAGTTATCAGCAGAACAACTGCGTGAGATAGAGTGTTTTTTCTTTTAACCCCATATACATACAGCGATATTTTTTCTTGTCAGCCGACGATTACGCACAACAGCTATGTGAAGGAAAGGAAAATGACAAATCAGTATTCCGTAAAACCACAGCTCGTCATGTTCACCGGTGGTCGCGATAGTACGCTGGCAGCGTGTTATCTGATGTTACAGGGTATTCCTGTGCACCTCTGGTCAGGAAACAGC
Organism: Erwinia sp. S38; assembly: GCF_016624545.1. NCBI lineage: Bacteria > Pseudomonadati > Pseudomonadota > Gammaproteobacteria > Enterobacterales > Erwiniaceae > Erwinia > Erwinia sp. S38. The sequence continues at coordinate 106,550 of NZ_JACVTS010000006.1, forward strand.
GGATGTTCACTGCATCGTGGCATTTTAGCGCATCGCGTTGATGAATTAAGAGGTCGTTTCGGTGATTTGGTCGTCGATCATACCGTCGCTGATATCAGCGGAGCGTTTCGCTCAATCGCCATCGAAAATCTGGAAAGTGACATTCTTAAGTACCGAAAAAATCTGGTTCTTTTAGGCGAAAAGTTAGCTATTCATGCACATCTCGTTGATTTCTGCCATCGAAACGGTATTAACACCATTAACGACGGTATCACTCACTACCAGATGGAATTCCCGGAGCAGCGTCAGGTAGCGAAGGCATTTCTTGTGGAGATGATGGCTCAGTACGACATCAACTATCAGTCACCCATTTATGAATTCGCCCAGTCGGCGGACGACGTGAAATATCGCCTGCTGCAATTGGGGATTTCCACTAAGTCGCTGGAAGGGATCAGTATTTTCGCCGACAGCTTCTCCACGCCTTCAGACGAGGTAATTCTTGCCTATCTGCGAGAAAAAGCCCCGCTGGCGCAGAACATCGTGCGTTTCCTGTCCGGTGAAACCCTGCTGACCCCGGTGCTGAAAGCCAGCGCCGTTGCCTGAATCAAACCGTTAATCGTGGCGTAACCGTTGTGTTACGCCACGCGGAGTTTGCTATGAAAGTTATCGTTAAATGCGCAGCCATCATCATCAACCAGCGCTCACTCCTGCTGACGCGTAAACGCGGTACCGAGATCTTTATTTCCCCGGGCGGTAAGCCGCTTGCCGGTGAAGATCATCTCAGCTGCCTGAAGCGTGAGCTTCAGGAAGAGCTGGGTGTACAGATCAAAACCTTTCGTCCATTCGGCCTGTTCCACGGCCTGGCCGAATTTGAACAAACGGCGATTGAAAATCATGTCTATCACGTGGAAATCAGCGGCCAGCCGCGTGCGGGGTCTGAGATAGAAGAAATTGCCTGGGTGAACTATCGTCTCCCTCCCTGCGAGATCGCCGTGGGGTCGATATTCCGCGATAACGTGATGCCGCTCCTTTTCCAGCAAGAGTTAATAAATTGATGGATACCTCCTCACTCTCCCTTCAGTTACAGCAGGTCCACGGCGACCAGTTTTATAAGCGAGCGCGTATGCTGAGAGATGAACTCCGTGAAGAACTGACCCGTGTTTACCGCCTGGATAAGTATGAGCTGTTCCTGGTCCAGTCGGTGCGGGTTGGATTGGTCATTCTTTCCCACCTGCTTCATAAACAGGAAACGACGCTGTGCCTTGCCAGGCATGCCCACTATCAACCGGTCAGCGAGCTGTTTAACTTTCCTAATACGCACTGTACCGGGCCGGGAACCGTGCCGATTATTACTCACGTCAATCCCTACACTGCGGAAGTCAACAGTCTGAAAGGAACGAAGGGCAAGGGGGTCGTTGATGCTTCCCACAGCTTCGCCACCTGTCGTCATGGCGAACTGATTGCTGACAGTTCCGTCTTTGTTGCGCCGCTGCACAAACACGCCTCCCTGACTATCGGACTGGCGATTATCGCCCTGCGCCCGGAAGACTTCAGTACTCTGATGCGCAGCGAACTGCTGCTGTTTGAGGAGTCTACCGCCTCTGACAAGCCGCTGATTGAAGCGCTGAACAATCTTCGTAGTCCCGACTGGCAGCCGTTCAATATGTCCAGTGTGGGAGCTATCAGCCTGAAAGACGTGGGCGGAATGGATTTTGATTCGCTTGGTAACGCGGGTGGCCCGTTCGGCTGCTTTAACATTCCCCCGCTCAGTGAAACATTGAAGAAAAAGGTGAAGGCGGCCGGGGCGAGCTATTTCGAACAGACCGGCACGCTGCGGCTTTCCTCCTGGGCTCGTGGAGACGGAAGTCAGCGAATTGATACAACGGCAGAAATACAACAACAGCTACAAGCCCTGTGGGAGGGGAAATGAAAAACGCACTGCCGGTGAATGGCAATCTGATTGGTATTATGGGTGGCATTATTCTCAGCACCGATTCGGTGTTTATCCGCATGATGGGAATTGAAAATTCGTGGCTGATCGTGGTGCTGCGCGGCATCTTTATGTGGGGTATGTGCCTGCTGGTCTGGCTGCTGTGGCGGAAGAGTCGTTCAACGTTAGGCACACCCTGGCTGACCCAGGAAAATGCGCTGTCGACGCTGTTTTTCTGCATTTCCTCGGCCTGCTTCGTCAATGCGCTGAATCGCGGTAGTGTGGCGACCGTGCTGGTGATTATCTCCTCAACGCCGTTTATTTCGGCGCTGATTTCGCGGCTGCTTTTTAAGACGAGCATTGACCGCAGTGTGCTGCTGGCATCGTTGGCGGGGATACTCGGCGTAGCGGTGGTCATGTCCGGTCGCGGCGTGGGCCACAACGGTATTGCCAACCTCTATGCACTGGGTACGGCGTTCTCCATGGCTCTGGCTTTTATCTTCACTTCCCGCGTCAGCGGTGGGACGGCCGGTCTGCCTTCGCTGGGGGCAATCCTGGCTTCGGTGGTGATTGTGCTGTGGTCCGGCAGCGATCTCCTCGAAAGTCTGAAAATGCTGACGCCGGCGCAGTATGGTTGGTCGCTCGCAGAAGGCGCGCTGATTATGCCGCTGGCGATGGGATTGATCACATTATCGACGCGTTTTGTTTCTCCGGCCAATGCCGGGCTGTTTTTACTACTTGAGACGGCGCTGGCTCCGCTATGGATGTATCTGTTCCTGGATGAAATCCCTACCATTCATGCAGTTATTGGTGGGGCGATTATTATTCTGGCGGTGGTCTCACAAACGGTTTATGCCCGTCGCCGGGTGGATGTGCAACGCTACGCGGATGCAGGATAGCCGCGCGCTTCCTTGTGGTGAGCGGCCCATTAATGTTATGTTCATACACTTGGATAAAGTAAACATATAAGCAATTCGCAAGGGGATTTACGCAATGCGTATTATTCTGCTCGGGGCTCCGGGTGCAGGTAAGGGGACTCAGGCTCAGTTTATTATGGAGAAATACGGTATTCCGCAAATCTCCACGGGTGACATGCTGCGTGCCGCGGTTAAAGCGGGAACGGAGTTAGGTCTGAAAGCCAAAGAGATTATGGATGCTGGTAAACTGGTCACCGACGAACTGGTTATCGCGCTGGTCAAAGAGCGTATCGCTCAGGAAGACTGCCGTAACGGTTTCCTGCTGGACGGTTTCCCGCGCACTATCCCTCAGGCTGATGCCATGAAGGAAGCGGGCATTAAAGTCGACAACGTGCTGGAGTTCGACGTACCAGATGAACTGATCGTTGAACGTATTATTGGTCGTCGCGTTCATGCGCCATCCGGCCGCGTTTACCACGTGACTTTCAATCCACCGAAGGTGGAAGGGAAAGATGACGTGACCGGCGAAGAGCTGACAACGCGTAAAGATGACCAGGAAGAGACCGTCCGTAAGCGTCTGGTTGAATATCATCAGATGACCGCTCCGCTGATTGCTTACTACAGCAAAGAAGCTGAAGCGGGCAACACCGCGTACAACAAGATCGACGGCACACGTAAAGTGGCTGAAGTCAGCGCTGAGCTGGCAAAAATCCTCGGTTAAGTTTAAGGGGGCCGGTTAAATCCGGTCCCTTTTACAGCAATTGGTTTTTCCCCCGCAAATTTCCGTTAGAATGAGTCTCGTTTTCATCTCCGCTGATGCCATCAAAAGGAATAACAATGAGGCAAGATAAGCCAGGCGTACTGCTGGTCAATTTAGGCACACCAGATGCTCCGACCACCTCCGCAGTAAAACGCTATCTTAAGCAGTTTCTCAGTGATAAACGCGTGGTCGACACGCCGCGCTGGCTGTGGTGGCCGATTCTGAATATTGGTATTCTGCCGATTCGTTCACCGCGCGTGGCCAAGCTGTATGCTTCCGTCTGGACCGATGAAGGTTCACCGCTGCTGGTGTTCAGCAAGCGTCAGCGCGACGCGCTGGCGGCGAAACTGGATATACCGGTTGAACTGGGCATGAGCTACGGCAATCCCAGCCTGAAAAGTGCCGTGGACGATCTGATGGCTCAGGGCGTGAATAAGCTCATCGTCCTGCCGCTCTATCCGCAGTTTTCCTGCTCAACCGTCGCATCGGTGTGGGATGGTCTCAGCAGCGTGTTTGCTGGCTACCGTAGCCTGCCAACGGTGCATTTTATTCGCGACTACGCCGACCATCCTGCCTATATCGCCGCGTTGAAAGCGTCGGTCGAGCGCTCTTTTGCGCAGCACGGCAAACCGGATCTGCTGCTGGCCTCGTTCCACGGTATTCCACAGCGCTTTGCCAATGAGGGCGACGATTATCCACAACGCTGCCATGACACCTTTGATGCGTTAAAAACCGCACTGGGGCTGACCGACAGCGAAGCGATGCTGACCTTCCAGTCACGTTTTGGACGTGAACCCTGGCTGACGCCATATACGGATGAAACCATGCAGGGCCTGCCGGCCAAGGGCGTGAAGCACGTACAGGTGTTGAGCCCGGGCTTCGCGTCAGACTGCCTGGAAACGCTGGAAGAGATCAACGAGCAGAACCGCGAATTCTTCCTGCACGCGGGCGGCACCCGGTTTGAGTACATTCCGGCGCTGAACGACGATGAAGCGCATATCGATATGATGCTGGAACTGGTTAATCAGTATCGCTAACTGACGAAGCGATCGGTCGTTTTCCACCGCCGATCGCCTCGTTGCGCAAATATGTTATGATTGCGGCCTGCTTCCCCTTCTGGTCCTGCAATTATGAAATTCCCCGGTAAACGTAAATCCAAACACTATTTCCCCGTCAGCGCGCGCGATCCGCTGTTACAGGTCGCTCAGCCGGAAAACGAGGCCGCTAATAGCTGGATTGTGGGCATCGACCAGATCCTTGTTGATATTGAAGCCAAAGTGGATGATGACTTTGTGCGTCGCTATGGCCTCAGCGTGGGCCATTCGCTGGTGATTGAAGATGATGTGGCGCAGGCGCTGTATGAAGAGCTGATGGCTGAGAATCTTATTACCCATCAGTTTGCCGGTGGCACCATCGGCAATACGCTGCACAACTACTCGGTGCTGGCCGACGACCGCTCTGTTCTGCTGGGCGTGATGTGTAATAACATTCAAATCGGCAGCTATGCCTACCGCTACCTGTGTCATACCTCCAGCCGCACCGATCTGAACTACCTGCAGGGCGTTGACGGCGCAATTGGCCGCTGTTTTACGCTGGTGGGCGATAACGGCGAGCGTACCTTCGCCATTAGCCCGGGAATGATGAATCAGCTGCGCGCTGAAAGCGTGCCGGAAGAGGTGATTGCCGGCGCATCGGCACTGGTACTCACCTCCTATCTGGTGCGCTGCAAACCGGGTGAACCGATGCCGGAAGCGACCATGCAGGCTATCCACTATGCCAAAAAGCATAACGTGCCGGTGGTGCTGACGCTGGGTACCAAATATGTGATCGCTGATAATCCGCAGTTCTGGCGCGATTTTATGCGCGACCATGTGTCGATCGTGGCGATGAATGAAGATGAAGCTTTTGAGCTGACCGGAGAAAGCGACCCGCTGAAGGCATCGAATCTTGCCCTCGACTGGGTGGATCTGGTGCTGTGTACCGCCGGGCCGAACGGCCTGTATATGGCCGGATTCACCGAAGAGGAGGGCAAACGCACCACGCGCCATCCGCTGCTGCCTGGTGCAATCCCGGAATTCAACCAGTACGAATTCAGCCGTGCGATGCGTCATCAGGACTGCACCGTACCACTGCGGATTTTCTCCCATATCGCGCCCTATATGGGCGGGCCGGAGAAAATTATGAATACTAACGGGGCCGGTGACGGCGCGCTGGCGGCGCTGCTGCATGATATTACCGCCAATAACTTCCACCGCAGCAACGTTCCCAACTCCAGTAAGCACGCGCGCAGCTATCTGACCTACTCCTCGCTGGCGCAGGTGTGTAAATACGCCAACCGCGTCAGCTATCAGGTGCTGAACCAGCATTCACCGCGCCTGTCGCGCGGCCTGCCGGAGCGGGAAGACAGCCTGGAAGAGTCTTACTGGGAACGATGATACAAGGAGAGGGCAGGCAGGCCGTCCACCATCTCTGGCATTGAGCCGGTGTGATAAAAAAGGGACGACGCGAAGTCGTCCCTTTTTGCTGACATCAGATCGGGCACTCTGCCGGTGCTTCAACCGGGTTGAGCAGGATCAGATTGAGCATACTGTTGGCAATCTCACGCTCGCCCATCACCACGCGGTCGGCACCGCGTTCCATAATGTAATCCACTTCGTCGTCATAATGGGCACGGGCGATAATCTCAATGTTCGGGCGCTTTTCGCGAGCGGCGGTAACGATCTCCCCGGCCTCATAGCCGTTAGGGATGGTCAGCAGCATCCAGCGCGCGCAGTCGAGCCGCGCCAGGTCCATAATATCGCCCCGGGCGGCATTTCCTAATACGGCTTTAATTCCCTGCTCGCGCAGCGCTTCAACGCGCGGGCGGCTGTTTTCGACGACCACAATTGGAATACCCGCTTCCATCAGGCGGCTACCAAGGAGGCTGCCAACGCGGCCAAAACCAACCACCACCGCGTGATTACACAGGTCCACCGGGATCTGCTTCTCTTCTTCGATGGCTTCTTCCATGGTCTGCTCTTCGATGGTTTCGGTTTTTTGCAGATAGCGCTCCAGCAGAGCGAAAAGGATCGGATTCAGCATAATCGACAGAATGGCACCGGCAAGCACCAGATTGCGGCCGGTTTCCGGCAGCAGGTTCAGGGAGACGCCCAGTCCGGCCAGGATAAAGGCGAACTCACCGATCTGCGCCAGGCTGACTGAAATGGTCAGCGCCGTGCGCTTGGAGTGGCCAAACAGTCGCACCAGGAACAGCGCGGCAAGGGATTTACCGAAGACGATAATCGCCAGCGCGCCCAGCACCGCCAGCGGCTGCTGTATCAGGATCATCGGATCGAACAGCATGCCGACCGACACAAAGAACAGCACCGCAAAGGCGTCGCGCAGCGGCAGCGTATCGTGTGCAGCACGATGGCTCAGTTCAGACTCATTAAGCACCATACCGGCAAAGAAAGCACCCAGAGCAAAGGAGACATCAAAGAACTCTACGGCGCCAAAAGCAATACCGAGCGCCAGTGCCAGCACCGCCAGGGTAAACAGCTCGCGCGATCCGGTTGCGGCGCTGCGGGCGAGTATCCACGGTACGACGCGGCGGCCAACCACCATCATCAGCACCATAAAGGCCACCACTTTACCGATGGTCAGCACCAGATCGAACAGCAGCAGGCCGATACTGGCATTACCTTCTTCGAACATACCGGCAATAGCAGGCAGCAACACCAGCGCCAGCACCATCACCAGGTCTTCAACAATCAACCAGCCAATCGCAATTTGCCCGCGCTGGCTGTCAATCAACTGACGCTCTTCCAGCGCACGGAGCAGCACCACCGTACTCGCTGTGGAAAGGCACAGCCCGAACACCAATCCGGTGAGCATCGACCAGCCCATCGCCCATGAAAGCCCCATTCCCAGCAGTGTCGCCACGGCTATCTGTGCGATAGCGCCGGGAATGGCGATCGACTTTACCGCCATCAGATCTTTTAAAGAGAAATGCAGACCCACGCCGAACATCAGCAGGATCACGCCAAGTTCAGCCAGTTCGGGAGCAAGATTGGTATCAGCAACAAAGCCTGGGGTGAAAGGACCGGCAAGAACGCCAGCCAGCAGGTAACCAACAAGGGGAGAAATGCGCAGGCGATTAGCCAGCATACCAAGGAGGAAGGCGAGAACCAGGCCTCCTACAATGGTGGTGATAAGCGGTGTGGTGTGGTGCATGCCTGTCTCCTTATGTATGCCTGCTCGTCATACTTCAAGTGGCAGATGCCCTGCTTGTTGCCCTGGTCACTGTGCGATCCGTGCGCCGGGCTGGGGGGCCTCCCGCTGTACTGCAACTCGAACTAATTAGAGTATAAATGTGTCCAGTTGTAAGTTTTCAGTGTATGGCATAATCCGCCGGGACGCTTGTGTTTATTGAGACTAATGGAAAAAAATATGAACCATACGCTGAAATTTGTCAGTAAGTGCGATTTTAGGCACTTATCAGATTACAGTGCTGGTGTTACCGGAGCGTGAACCGGTGCAAAAATCAGACAATTGCACCGGTAAGGGACTATTTACGCCGGTTATCAGGCAGGAAAGCCGTGAGAATACCGAGAAGCGGCAGATAAGCGCAGATTTGATAGACCAGTTCGATGCTGGTATGGTCGGCCAGCAGACCGAGCAGGGCGGCACCCAGTCCACCCATACCGAAGGCAAAACCAAAAAACAGCCCGGAAACCATACCGATACGCCCCGGCATCAGCTCCTGGGCATAGACCAGAATGGCGGAAAACGCCGAGGCCAGCACGAAGCCGATAATCACCGACAATACTCCCGTCCACAATAAGTTCATATGCGGCAGCAGCAGCGTAAAGGGCGCAACGCCGAGAATAGAGGCCCAAATCACCCGCTTACGGCCAATCTTATCGCCGATCGGGCCGCCGATCACCGTCCCTGCCGCCACCGCAAACAGGAAAATAAACAGGTGCAGCTGCGCGCTCTGTATCGACAGGCCGAATTTCTGCATCAGATAGAAGGTGTAGTAGCTGCTCAGACTGGTGAGGTAAAAATACTTAGAGAAAATCAGCACCAGCAGAATGCTAATCGCGAAGGCGACCTGGCGGCGCGGCAGCGGACTGACGGCGGGCACGGTGCTTTTCTTCGCCGTGCGATTCTGCGTCTGATACCAGCGGCTGATTTGTAACAGGACCACAATCGCCAGCAGCGCCGCCAGTGAGAACCACGCAACGTTGCCTCGGCCATAGGGGGCAATCACCAGCGCGGCCAGCAGCGGGCCAAGCGAACTGCCAAAGTTACCGCCGACCTGGAACAGCGACTGCGCCAGGCCGTGCCGTCCGCCCGATGCCATCCGCGCCACGCGCGAGGATTCCGGATGAAACACCGAGGAACCGGTGCCCACCAGCGCGGCGGCCAGCAGGACGGTGGTAAAATTCCCGGCCAGCGCCAGCAGGATCAGTCCGGAAAGCGTAAAGCCCATGCCGACGGGCAGTGACCACGGCTGCGGATGCTTATCGGTGTAGTGCCCAATCAGCGGCTGTAACAACGACGCAGTGAGCTGATAGGTTAGCGTGATCATGCCGATTTGCACAAAGCTTAATGAGAAATCCGCACGCAGCAGCGGGTAAATCGCGAGGATCAGCGACTGGATCATATCATTCAGCAGGTGGGCGACGCTGATGGCGCCGAGAATGCCAAATGCGGTACGCCGGACGGGCGATGAGGGAGAAGAGAGCGGGGATTCACTTGCCATTAAATTAACCTGTCATCTATTTATGTTTTTATGAGCGCAGAGAAGCAAATTCGCTGCAAAGCCCTCTTTTATAACTAACACCCTCCGCGTGAGTAATTACCATTTAGAGCTATTTCAGCGCTGTGGTTGCGGGGCTGTCACAAAAAGTGAATACTTTTGCTGATTATTTTGCCAAAGCCGCATTTGTGCGGGTTGGTTTGCGGTTGATGAAACAAGGAGAAGCGCAGTGCTGGTATTTAATAAACGTATCCTGAGTCTGTTGACCGTTGGGTTGCTTAGCGCACCGCTGATAGCGCAGGCCTGGGTAAAAGACCGTACCTATAAATTCACCGTGCTGCATACCAACGATCATCACGGTCGGTTCTGGAACAATGAACGCGGTGAGTACGGGCTGGCGGCGCAGAAAACCATGATGGATAAGATCCGTCTGGACGTGCAGTCGCACGGTGGGGCAGTGCTGATCCTCTCCGGCGGCGATATCAATACCGGCGTACCGGAATCCGACCTACAGGATGCCGAGCCTGATTTCCGCGGGATGAATTTGATTGGCTACGATGCCATGGCGATAGGTAACCACGAGTTTGATAATCCGCTGTCGGTGCTTCGCCAGCAGCAAAAGTGGGCGAAGTTCCCGCTGCTCTCCGCCAATATCTATCAAAAAAGTACCGGCAAGCGCCTGTTCCAGCCGTACGCGCTGTTTAATCGTAAAGGACTGAAGATCGCCGTGATCGGTCTGACCACTGACGACACGGCCAAAATCGGCAATCCGGAAAACTTCACCGATATCGTGTTCCACAAACCGGCAACCGAAGCGAAAGCGGTGGTGGAAGAGCTGCGCGCAAAAGAAAAACCGGATGTGATTATTGCCGCTACCCATATGGGGCATTATGACAACGGTAATCATGGTTCGAATGCGCCGGGCGATGTGGAAATGGCCCGCGAACTGCCCGCTGGCTACCTGGATATGATCGTGGGCGGCCATTCACAGGACCCGGTGTGTATGGCGCAGGAAAACGTCAAACAGGCAGACTACGTGCCGGGCACTCCCTGTACGCCGGATCGCCAGAACGGCACCTGGATCGTGCAGGCCCATGAGTGGGGCAAATATATTGGCCGCGCCGATTTCACTTTCCGCAACGGCAAGCTGAAGCTGGAACACTACGAACTTGTACCGATCAATCTCAAGCATAAAGTCACGAACGCTGACGGCGGCACCAGCTGGGTGAACTACACGGCGGAAATCGATAAAAACCCGGCGATGATGAAACTGCTGACGCCGTTCCAGAAAAAGGGCGAGGCGCAGCTTGGCGTGAAAATAGGCAGCGTTAACGGCCATCTTGAGGGTGACCGCAGCAAAGTACGTTTCGTGCAGACCAATATGGCGCGATTAATCCTTGAAGGGCAGATTGAACGCACCAAGGCCGATTTTGCGGTGATGAGCGGCGGCGGCGTACGCGACTCCATTGAAGCCGGAGATATCACCTATAAAGACGTGCTAAAGGTACAGCCGTTTGGTAATACATTGGTTTATGTCGATATGAAAGGCAGCGAAGTGCGTGATTATCTGGCGGTTGTCGCGAATAAGCAGGTGGATTCCGGTGCCTATGCGCAGTTTGCCCGCGTCAGCCTGATTGCCGACGGTAGCGGAGTCAGCGACGTGAAGATTAACGGCGAACCATTGCAGGACGATAAGGTGTACCGCATGGCTACCCTGAGCTTCAACGCCACCGGGGGCGACGGCTATCCGGAAGTGGATAAGCAGGCCAGCTATGTCAATACCGGCTTTGTTGATGCAGAAGTGCTGAAGCAGTACATACAGGCGCACTCCCCGCTGGATGCGGCAAAGTACCAGCCTGCCGGTGAGATTGTGTATAAGAAAGCGGAGTAAAGTCTGCTGCTGTGAATATGGAGCACGCGAGTGCTCCATATCCGCGTCGTCAGGAAGACGTATGAGCCTGACGGCGCTGTTCACGTGAACGCATCAGGCGCTCACGAAGCTTATCGTAGACCCAGTTGTACACCACCGTGTAGGGCAGGAAGAACAGGAAAAAGCCCAGTTCAACCAGAAATGCCTGCCACAGCGTCACACCCAGCATCCAGGCCGCCAGCGGCAGACCAATCAGAATAAATCCACCTTCAAAGCCCAGAGCATGCATCACGCGCAGTGCCAGACCGCGTTTTACACGTTCGCGCGGGAACAGGCGATCGAACCCGGCGTTATAAATCATGTTCCAGATCATCGCCACGGTGGAAAGCATAATGGCCAGTGCGCCCATCTGAAATAGCGGTTTGTTCATAAGCCAGGCGGCGACAGGGGAAATGATTGCAATCGCCACCAGTTCAAAGCCTGCAGCATGATAAAAACGTTCTTTCAGCGTACGAGTGGACATATGTCCTCCTGAGTGATTTAGGAAGCGTATTTTCTATCCTTTTGCTGCTAAGATAAAATGATTATCCATCGATAAAAGCGATACATCCGCGATGCGTTATTCACCGGAATCCCTGGAAGCGTTCGTACAGACCGTAGAAAGCGGCTCGTTCTCCGCCGCGGCACGAGCGCTGCGCAAAAGCCAGTCAACGGTCAGTACCGCCGTGGCCAACCTGGAAAGCGATCTCGGGCTGATTTTATTTAACCGCGAAGCGCGTACCCCGGTACTGACCGAAAATGGCCAGCGAGTGCTGACGCAGGTTAACGTGATTCTTAATGCCGCCGCGCAGCTGGATGAGCTGGCTATGCGTCTGGCGGGCGACGTCGAGCCCTGTTTACGGCTGGCGATCTCCGATTTCTGGCAGGCCGATCATCACGAACATTTGCTTAAACGCTTTGCCAGCCGCTATCCGGATATCGAGTTTGAATGCATGATTGCCGAAGACGGCGATGTTATCGATCTGTTGCAAAGCGGCAGGGCGCATATCGGCGTGATCCGCGTGCAGGACCGCTATCCGGCAAATATCAGCCTGCGGCGTCTGCAGGTGGAAGCGAAAATGGCGATTTACCTGCATAAGGATCATCCGCTGGCGCAGCAGGATAGCGTAACGGAGGTCGAACTGCAGGGCATCCGTCAGCTGCGGCTGAATACCTGGTCTGAACAGGAACCGGTGCCGGGAGGTAAAATCTGGCTGGCACCGTCGTACTTGCTGCTGCTGGAGATGGCGGAGCAGGGATTTGGCTGGAGCGTACTGCCGCGCTGGCTGACCGAACAGTTTGGCCACCAGCTGCTGCGTGAGCTGCCGGTGGCGGGCTGGCCGCAAAATATCCAGGTGGATGTCGCCTGGTCGCGGCTCTCACCGCCCGGCCCGGCGGGGCGCTGGATGATCGATCAGCTGATTAACCAGCGGCCGGATTAATCGCGTTTGGCGATATCGGCAAAACTGGCGCTCAGCAGTTTTGCCAGGTCACCCGGAGCCAGTTCGAGATCCAGCCCGCGCTTGCCGCCGGAAACATAAATCGTTTCGAAGTGCTGGGCCAGATGGTCGATGACCGTCGGCAGGCGCTTTTTCTGCCCCAGCGGGCTGATGCCGCCCAGCAGATAGCCGGTGCTGCGCTGGGCGAACTGCGGATCGGCCATCTCGACTTTTTTGGCACCCAGCGCTTTCGCCACTTTTTTCAAATCAAGCTGGCCCGCAACCGGTGTAACGGCAACGGCGAGGGTTTTATTGTCGCCGTTAAGTGCCACCAGCAGCGTTTTATATACCCGCTCGGCGTCAAGATTGAGCTTACGCACCGCCTCATCGCCAAAGTTAGTTTCGTTGCTGTCGTGCTCGTAAGGATGCAGCGTAAAGTTTACTTTTTGTTTTTCTAATAGTTTTACCGCCGGAGTCATCGCTTTAATCCTTCCTGTTCCATTCGCGTGCTTGCCGCTTAAAATTGGTGAATAAAAGTACTGGAGAAAAAGTGCGCATTGAGCGACAATCTGCCCCGCGTCAGCACCCGTGCTGATAGATAACCAAAATCATAAAAACTTCATTATTGACTGGCCGATAGAAATATCGGCCATTTTTTTAGCGGCCCAGCAGGTCCGGGAGATTTCCTTCACCGTAAAGATGCAGTGCGCCGACCGCTAAAATATAGCGCCCCGCCGGCAGTGCGTGCAGCTGCTGGCACCATCGCTGATTACGCTGATGCATAAGCAAATCACTCAGGCTGCTGCTGAAGGTATCCGGTAGTACCGTTTTCCCACTGCTGCCCGGTGGGGCTTCCAGCCACCAGCTGACCATCGTTTGCAACAGCCGGGCATTAACGTGCCAGTGCTGCAACGTATCTTCCAGTAGCGTCATGCCTTGATCCGGCAGCGATTTAAGCAGCGCCAGCTGGGTTTCCGGTCCTTCCAGTTCAATGATTTTTATCTGCCGTTCTTTCGCCGCCTGCAACAGCTGGTAATCAATGCCACAGTCTGCGCGAAGCCCGAGCCGCTGAGCCTGCTGCGCCTGGAGCATCAGCGCCACCTGCCATGCGGGCAGGGTATCAATACGTTGCAAATCAACACTCAGTTCGCTGCACAGCTTTTCCAGTAGCTGGAAACGTTCGGCAGACAACCGCTCAGCCAGTGGAGGGCAGACCTCACTATCGCTGAAGGGTGAACCACCGGTGGTGATATCCGCCTCTACAATCAGGGCATCAACATACTGCAGCTGATTGATCAGTTGCCCCGGTAGCGGAGACATATTGCGTGTGCCCATATGGATACTGCCGACCAGATGCAGGTGCCGCTGGCCCAGGGAAATATCCAGAGCCGGATAACGATACTCTACCGGCCAGAACCGGCGCGACAGCTGCCGCAGTGCGTGAATGACTTTGCTCATTGTTCCCCCGGCGGATCGCGTTATTAGCTCTCATGCTAACGCGATAAGTCGCTGAGCGACAGGGCAAAACGCAGCACACCGACAGTCCGCGCCCTGAAGCATTAATCCTGCGGCGGACGGTAGCGGATCAGGCGGTTTGCGTTACTCACCACGGTGATTGAAGAGAGCGCCATCGCTGCCCCGGCCACGACCGGATTCAGCAACGTGCCGGTCAGCGGAAAGAGTATTCCAGCCGCAATCGGAATGCCGCAGGCGTTGTAAATAAACGCGCCCAGCAGGTTCTGTTTCATATTGCGCAGCGTGGCTTTGGCAATCGCCAGTGCGTCCGCCACGGCATTCAGATCCTGACGCATTAAGGTAATCGCCGCTGTTTCAATGGCAACATCGCTGCCGCCGCCCATCGCAATGCCGACATCGGCCTGTGCCAGCGCCGGGGCATCATTAATACCGTCACCGATCATCGCCACCTGCTGACCCTGCTGCTGTAGCTGGCTAATCGCCTGAGCTTTGCCTTCAGGCAGCACCCCGGCGATTACCCGATCGATGCCCGCTTCCCGGGCGATGGCGTTGGCGGTAATTTCATTATCCCCGGTCAGCATCACCAGCTGATAGCCGCGACGATGCAGGCGCTGTAATGCACTGATGCTTTCCTGGCGCAGCGGATCGCGGATGGCAAACAGCGCGACGATTTTGCCTTCCGCCGCCAGCAGCACCGGCGTGGAGCCATTGGCGGCATGCTCAGCCAGCGTTCCCGTAATCTCGCTGGTATCGATCTTTTGCTGCTCCATCAGCGCCAGGTTACCCAGCAGCAGCGGCTTGCCGTCAAGTATGCCGCTTACCCCCAGGCCCGGTATTGTACGAAATTGCGCAACCTCCGGCAGCGACGCCAGTGCGGCGTGGCTGATAATCGCCCGCGCCAGCGGATGGCTGGAACCCTGCTCGAGAGCCGCAGCCTGGCGCTCCACGTTCGCTGCCTCTGCGCCATTGAACAAGACAACCTCGACCACGCGCGGTGCACCTTCGGTTAGCGTACCGGTTTTATCGAACACCAGCGTAGTCAGCGTGCTGGCACGTTGTAATGCATCGGCATCGCGCACCAGTACGCCAAACTCGGCCGCGCGACCCACGCCAGAAATAATCGACATCGGCGTTGCCAGCCCCAGCGCACAGGGGCAGGCAATAATCAGTACGGTGGTGGCAATCACCAGCGTGTAGACAATCTGTGGCGCGGGGCCAGCGAAATACCAGATCGCCGCGCTCAGCAGCGCAATCAGCACTACGGCGGGAACAAAAATCGAGGAGATCTTATCGGCCAACTGACCGATTTCCGGCTTGCTGCTTTGCGCCTGCCGTACCAGTTGGATAATGCGTGAAAGCGTGGTGTTTTTACCGATCGCCTGCGCGCTGAACAGCACGCTGCCGTCCTGAAGGACCGTTCCTGCGTGGATCGTATCACCCGGTGATTTTTGCTGCGGGATGGCTTCTCCGGTCAGCATCGCCTCATCCAGCCAGGCTTCACCCTGTACAATGGTGCCATCGACCGGCACGCGATCGCCGGTCGTCACGCGCAGCGTCATGCCCAGCTGAACTTCGCTCAGCGGCAGCACACGATCGCCGGCCTCGGTTACAACCCGAGCGGTGGGCGGCGTCAAATCTAACAGTTTTTCCAGCGCCTGCGAGGAACGCTGGCGGGCACGTTGTTCCAGCATATGGCCGAGATTAATCAGGCCAATAATCATTGCACTGGCTTCGTAATAGAGGTGGCGGGCTTCCATCGGGAACCATTCAGGCCACAGATTCACGCTGATGGAGTAAAGCCACGCCGCACCGGTGCCGAGTGCTACCAGCGTATCCATGGTGGCGGTACGATTAAGCAGGCTGCGCCAGGCGCTGCGGTAAAAATGCCCTCCGGCGATAATCATCACCAGCAGGGTAAGTGCGCCAATGACAAGCCAGCCGCTGCGGTTCTCAGCGGTGAGCATCATATTGTCGCCGATCATTCCCCAGCCCATCAGCGGGATGCCGAGAGCAAGGGCCAGCGCGGCCTGCCAGCGGAAGCGCCGGGTGGCGATCTGCGCACTCTGCTGCTGCTTCTCGCGGCGTTCGGTTTCATCTTCAATAATTTCGGCAGCGTATCCCGCATTGCTGACGGCATCGATCAGCGTTTGCGGCGAGACGGTGCCGAGTACCAGCGCGCTGCGCTCGGCAAGGTTAACCCGTGCCTGGCTGACACCCGGCACGTTTTGTAAGGCATTCTGTACTCGTCCAACGCAGCTGGCGCAGCTCATGCCGTCAATTAACAGCTGATAGCTGTCGCCAGCGTCGGATGCCGGAAGCTGGGAAACGGCCGCTGTCAGCGCTTCCGGCTGAGGTTCTGATTCTGTCAGCGGATCAGGCTTTGGGTGGCTGTCGTCCGCTGACAGGGTGGCGTGATAGCCTGCGCCTTCCACGGCGGCAATCAGCGCTTCTGCGCTGGCGCTACCGGTGACGCGTGCTTCATTCACGGTCACGTCGGCCTGTTCAACATTATCGAGTTTGGTGAGCGTTTCCTGAACCCGTTTAACGCAGTGGCCACAGGTCAGGCCATCCAGCGCCAGTAGTGTAGTATGTGACATAGAAGACTCCTTGTTGCCCGGTTTGACCCGGTGCGTTATTTGCAGTAGTTATGAAGGTTAAACCTTCCATCAAGGTGAAGGTCAAGGAGCAAATATGAATATCAGTGAGGTCGCCAGGAAAACCGGGCTGACCAGCAAAGCGATTCGCTTCTATGAAGAAAAAGGGCTGGTGACGCCGCCGCTGCGCAGTGATAACGGCTATCGCACCTACTCGGCGAAGCAGCTGGAAGAGCTGACGCTGCTGCGCCAGGCGCGGCAGGTCGGCTTTAATCTTGACGAGTGCCGGGAAATGGTCAGCCTGCTCAACGACCCACAGCGTCACAGCGCTGATGTCAAAGCGCGCACGCTGGAAAAAGTAAAGGAGATTGAGGAGCACATCGAACAGCTGACGCAGATGCGCCTGCGGCTGCTTGATATGGCAGCCAGCTGCCCCGGCGATGACAGCGCGGACTGCCCGATTATCAATCACCTGGCGGGCTGTTGTTCAACAAAAAAACCGGCTTAATTTTCCCGGCGCGCAACCTGTAGGGTAATCCCCTCAACGGCGACCACGATGATGTTGCAGCCCGCGGGGAGGTCTTCTTCTGCCTGTACCCGCCAGTTGCCGTCACCGATTTTCACGTGGCCAAAACCGTTAACCAGCGCGCTATCCAGCGTCAGCCGGCGGCCAATGAGCTGCTGACCGCGTTGGTTAAGCGAGGAGGGCGGCAGGCGACGATTGCGGCGCTGAAGCCAGCGATACCACCACAGTGCGGCAAGTACGGTGAGTACCGCAAAGCTTAATCCCTGCCACTCCCACGGCATCGGCACCAGCCACACCAGCAGCGCAACCAGTACGGCAGCAATGCCGCTCCACAGCAGATATCCGCTGGTGCCCAGCATCTCGGCAGCCAGCAGTAGCCCACCCAGCGTCAGCCACAGCCACCAGGGATTAGCCAACAGTTCAACGATCATCAGCGATTCCGCTCAGGTTTACGCTCGCCGAGCAGTTCGCTGATACCGGCAATGGAGCCCAGCAGGCTGCTGGCATCCAGCGGCATCATTACCACCTTGCTGTTGTTAGCGGCCCCGATATTTTGCAGGGCATCGGTATATTTTTGCGCCACGAAGTAGTTAATTGCCTGAATATCCCCGGCGGCGATGGCTTCTGAAACCATCTTTGTGGCCCGTGCTTCGGCTTCGGCACCTCGTTCACGTGCTTCAGCGGCCAGGAATGCGGACTGGCGTTCACCTTCAGCTTTCAGGATCTGCGACTGCTTTTCCCCTTCCGCACGCAGGATTGCTGCCTGGCGCACGCCTTCAGCTTCAAGAATATCGGCACGCTTGGTACGCTCGGCTTTCATCTGGGCGTTCATCGAGGCGATCAGTTCTGCCGGTGGCCGCACGTCGCGGATCTCAATGCGGGTGATCTTCACCCCCCATGGGTTGGTGGCTTCATCGACGATTTGTAACAGGCGGGTGTTAATATTATCGCGCTGCGACAGCATCTCATCCAGCTCCATTGAGCCGAGCACCGTACGCATATTGGTCATGGTCAGGTTGATGATCGCCAGCTCAAGATTACTGACCTCATAGGCCGCGCGCGCCGGATCGACCACCTGAATAAAGCAGACTGCATCAATAGTCACGCTGGCGTTATCCTTCGAAATAATCTCCTGAGAAGGAATATCCACCACCTGCTCCATCATATTAATTTTCCGGCCAATGCGATCCATAAAGGGAATCACCAAATTTAAACCGGGCTGTAACGTGTTGGTATAGCGGCCAAAGCGTTCGACGGTCCACTGATAGCCCTGCGGGACAATTTTGATACCGGACCAGACAATGATCAGAGCCAGAACGACAATGACGGGAATAACAGCAAGCATTAATAACCTCCGGATTGTTATTATCAGGGCCGATTGACTTTTGCCCAGCCGCTATCAGTTTGCTGTATTTATGCGCGCTAGCATAGCCGCGCGGGGATTTTTTTGCCCATCCTGCGCTTATTTGCGCGACGTTACGCAGAAAGGTCGATATTTTGCAGAAAATCGCGAACCGGTCCGGCCTGCTGCTGGAACAATGAGACGATCTCCTCCACCGCTTTTCCCGCCTCATTTTTCCAGGCCAGTGAAAGCGGGGAAGGCTGCCGCTGATTGGCCACCTCGCAACTGACCAGTTGCCCACTGTTGATATAGCGCTGACAGAGTTCCGCAGGCAGGAAACCGACGCCCAGCCCCTGTAGATGGCACTCCAGCTTGCTGCTTAAATCCGGAACGATAATCTCTTTTTGCCCCGGCAGTAGCCAGGCCACCCGTTTGGTCAGATTCCGCGAGGTATCTTCGATATTAATCGCCGGCCATGCGCGCAGTTTGTCCTCGTGTACCGGGCCTTCACACTCGGCGAGAGGATGATCCGCTGCCACGACAAACAGCCAGCTGACGCCGCCCAGTTCCAGCATGCTGACGTTATTAGCCAGCGCTTCCGAACCGGTCACGCCAATCGCCAGCTGAAAATCATCGTGCAGCAGGGAATCCCACACGCCCATATACACCTGGCGGGAGATAAGAAACTGAGTCAGCGGGAATTTCTGATGCAGGTGCGCCAGCAGTTTTGCCACCGCCTGCGGCGAGTAGAGCAGGTTATTAATCACTATATTCACCTGGCGCTCAACGCCGTGATTAATCTGCTGCAGTTCACCCGGCATCGCATCCAGCCAGGCCAGCCACTGGCTGCAGCGCTCCAGCAGGTGATCGCCTGCTGGCGTCAGCTGCACGATACGGGTGGTGCGCATAAACAGCTGGGTACCGACATCCTCCTCCAGCATTTTTATCCGGTAGCTGATGGCCGCAGGGGTTTTGAACAGCGCTTCGGCCGTTTTAGAAAAGCTGTGGCTTTCCGCCACGTGGATAAAGGTACGGATAGTTTCCTGGTCAAGCACAGAGAATAGGCTCCTGATAAACACGCCCAATAACCGGACGGCAAACGCTAAGCCTAACAGGATAACAGCTGATGAATGATGATGCAGAGCCAGAAAAGAGTTGATGAATGTTGCAGAAAGTTGAAAGGGACGGCCAGGTACGACAGGCCATGCTGCAAACAGCCTGGCCTGTCCGGTTTACATCAGCAGTCTACGTCGCGATTACAGTCTTTTGAGTAGATGTAGCTGAACTCATCTTTACCAACCGCATACCCCGCCTGCGGCACATACGCGCCCATAAAGATGTAATCCCCTTTTTTCACCGGAATCCATTCGTTATCGAGGTTATAAACACCTGCGCCGGAAAGCACATAGGCACCGTGCTCCTGCACGTGGGTTTCCACGTAGCCGTGGCTGGCACCGGGTTTGAAGGAGAGAATGTGCATGTTCATATCAAAACCCAGCTCTTTCGGCAGCAGGTCCTGCAGGGTGACGTCGCTCATTCCCTCATAGTGAATTTTTTCGAGGTTTTTCACATTGTCGCTGACTACGTGGGCCTCATAGCCTTTAATGCGCTGATAGGTTCGCTTATAGAGGAACAGCTGGCTTGCCTGGCCGCCGTTGGTGTTCTCAAGGCGCAGCGTCACGCCCGCCGGGCAATACAGGTAGCCACCGCTGGTCAGGGGATAGTCGGTGCTGTCGGCGGAGGCAGTAACCTTACCGTCAATCACATAAACGAAGGTTTCAACATTTTCTCCGCCAAATCCCTGCTGGTTGCGCCCGCCGTCGTGCAGGGTGACCAGATAATCCACGAAAGTCGCACCGAGCTTTGGCGTGGCCAGAATAGTAACATCGCAGTTTTCAAAACCGGGAATGACGTTTCTTACCAGCCCTTCCGGTGGGATCAGCGCATAATTTTTACGTTTAATAATGGAGCGCGATGCCAGAAGGTCCTGCGGATAGCCGATCTGATTCGTAAAGTATCCCACAATAATTCTCCTTAAAAATTTAGCGGCCACCACATCGGTGGCCGGATACAGCGTTATGCCTGGGCCGCAGTCTGACGTTTACTTTTCTGCTTCATCAGCACATTCACGATGAAGAAAATCAGCGTACCTACCACCAGAATGCCGGCTGAAATATAGAAGCCCATTACCTTGGAACCGGTGTTGTCGGAAATCACCCCGGTCAGGAAGGGGGCAATCACTGAAGAGGACATACCGAAGAAGTTAAAGACGCCAAAACTGGTGCCGTAACCTTTCTTCGGTGCGTTATCGGCAACGAATGAGATCATGATCGGGTCAACGGCCAGCTTGCCCAGCAGTCCGTACAGGATCAGGCTGATTAGCAGCGTGGTGGAATCCGGGGAGATCACCGTACAGACCAGCATCACCGCCGCACACAGCTCAAGGAAGATGATCAGCTGGACTTTTTTGTTACGGAAGCGATCCGACATACGGCTGAAGAACAGCGCACCGGGAACGGAAGCAAAGGCCACCAGCGCGGAGGAGAAGCCAATCGCGACACCTTCAAATCCACGTTCCTGTTGCAGGAACGACGGCAGCCAGGTGACGATCATGTAGTAGCCGTAGCAGGTAGCGAAATACATCACATACGCTGAAATCATGCGCATGCTGAACAGCCCGCTGGACTCATTGGTTTCTTCCGGTGCGGCAGCAGCGGCAGTAGTGCTGGTCGGCTGGCTGGCCAGATGACTGCTGTAGGAACCGCCTTTAATCACCACGGCAAAGACGAGGGTCATAATCACCAGCAGGGCGGTGATCATAAAGATCGTCAGCTGCCAGTCCATCCCCATACTTTTCACCAGCAGGCTGGAGGCAATCAGGCCGATGGCCATCCCCAGCGCTGAGCCACTGTTAATAATTGCCGTAGCGAGGCCACGACGCTCCAGCGGAATGTTTTCTGATGACAACGAATAGGCCGAGCCGTAGTAAGAGCCGCAGCCCATACCTGCCAGCAGGCTGCCTGCATAGACCATGGTCAGGCTGGTGGCGTTACCGATCAGCAGCGTGGCGATGATAAACAGGCAGAAGCCCGGTATCAGCACCACTTTTTTGCCAAACTTATCGACCAGAATCCCTGAAGGGATCTGCATACCGGTGTAGGCAAAGAAATAGAAGCTGGCGATCAGCCCCATTTCCGCGTTGGAATGCGCGCCGATGGTGGCCTGAATTTCAGGGAAGATGGGGGTCAGAATGGTGCGATAAATCCAGATCACCGCCCAGCCAAGACAGAGGACAACAACGATTTTCTTCCAGTACAGCGGATCGAACCCGCTGTTGGATGCCACTTTACTATTACTCACAGGCTGCCTCCCTCTTCGGTCCAGGCGAGTTGATAAAGCGTATGGGCCAGCACTTTCACCCCTTCCGCCAGGTCGTCAAGATGGGTTTTTTCCGCCGGGTTGTGGCTGATGCCGTCGATGCTTGGCACGAAAATCATCACCGTTGGTACATGCGGAGAGAAAATCTGTGAATCGTGGCCTGCGCCGCTGTGGATCAGGCGGTAATTGACTTTGTGTTTTTCACACAGATGGCTGACGCACTCAACCAGCTGCTTATTCATTGGAATGGGCTTCTCGTCCATCCAGCGGTCGATCTCAATTTCAATGCCCATTTCAGCAGCGATGCGGCGCATATCTGCTTCAATTTCCAGCGTAAATCGATCCAGCGCCGCCGCATCGGTATGGCGGCAGTCCATGGTGAAATGCGTAAAACCGGGAACGACGTTAACCGTATTGGGTTTCGGTTCCACCTTGCCGAAGGTCAGCACCAGCGGATCGCCTTCTGCACGGGCTTTGGCAATAGATTCGGTACAGATGCGGCTGAAGGCATAGACCGTATCGCGGCGATAGCCCATTGGCGTAGTACCGGCGTGATTTGATTCACCTTTCAGGCGGATATCGTAGCGGCGCTGGCCAACGATACTGGTCACCACACCGATGGTTTTTCCTTCGGTTTCCAGCACTTTGCCCTGCTCAATATGGATTTCAACGAAGGCAGCGATATCTTTGCGTACAGGCTGATCTTCGGGGCGGAAATCGAAGCCTGCACTGTGCATCGCATCGACAAAGTTAACGCCTTTGGCATCGGCAATATTTTCCACGTCCTGGCGCCGGGCCTGGCCGAAAATGTTTTTACTGCCCCAGAAGACGTATGGGAAGCGGCTGCCTTCCTCTTCGGCCAACGCAATCACTTCCAGTGAACGCAGCGGCGGGCCATAGGTGTCTTTCAGGTAGTTTGCAGCCAGGAATGAGGCTTCAATACCAAACTGGCCGTCGAGGTTACCGCCGTTGACTACGGTATCAATATGAGAACCGGTAAGAATGGTCTGCTCGGGATATTTCGAGCCAGTCAGCCGGGCTGACAGGTTGCCGGTGGCATCGTGCGAGGCAGTAAATCCAGCGGTTTCGAAAATCTGCTTCAGGGCTTTCTGCGCCTCTACCCACTCTTTGGTATACAGCAGGCGCGTCATGCCGCCGGTTGGATCGGCACCGATTTTAGATATTTTGCTAGAAATATCGGTAATGTCTTGTCGGAAATCTTTCATCTTTATCTTCCCGCTTGCAATTCCCTGAGTAAAGTAAAGGGCGTTAAACGTACATTTAATCAGCAGCCCTGCTTTGCCCGGATTATTTATAAGACGTTACGGCGGTGGCGTATATTTAAACGATGCCAGCGCCGCGCTGCTTTATTGCCAGGATGTTAGCTGGCAAACGGATCTTTATGATCGTACGATTTTTGATAAATATCGTCAGAAATCAGGTACTGATATATTTCATCTACAATGTCGATGCCGTCACGATCGCTTTCAATTTCGCGAAGATGGCTACCCTGACCGGGATAAAGCACTTTTTCCACGCCCGGTGCCGGTTTCACTTCATTCAGTTCTTTCATCACCTGGCTGATATTTTTACGGAAGCTGCTTTCATTGGTGAAATAGCTCGGATTTAACACAATATGCAGCTGCCCCAGTTCGCGACCTGCACTGAGATCGTGATACATCGAACTCACATGTTTGCCGAAAGGCAGTCCCAGCAGAATGCCGGAAAGGATATCGACCATCATCATCAGGCCATAGCCTTTAGGCCCGGCGATCGGCAGTAGACCGCTGACGGCAAATGGATCGGTGGTGTTTTTGCCTTCAGCATCGACGGCCCAGGTATCCGGGATAGGCACGTTGCGTGAACGGGCGTCCAGTACTTTGCCCCACGCCTGCACGGTGGTTGCCATATCAAAGGTGATATTTTCGTCGCCTTCCGCCGGTGCGGAGAAAGCAATCGGGTTGGTGCCGTAGTAAACATCCGCACCGCCGTAGGGAACCACCATCGGATCGGACTGGCAGACGGAGATCCCAATCATACCGGCTTTCGATGCCTGCTGGACAAAGTAGGAAAGTGCGCCGCTGTGGCCGATGCGGCGAACGCCGACCACCGCCACGCCGTTTTCTTTCGCCATGTCGATGGCGCGATCCATGGCCAGCTTCGCGGCTACGTGACCGGCACCGTTGTCGCCGTCAAAAATGGCGCTGCAGGGGCCGGTTTTTTCAAAGGTGAAGTGGGGATGATTGTTGGTGCCTCCCTTGCTGATGCGCTCTGAGTAGTATTCAACCCTGACCGCTCCGTGAGAATGGATGCCGCGTGCATCAGCATGAACCAGAACATCCGCGACGATACCGGCATGTTCCTGGCTTAATCCTGCGGAATGAATTTTATTCCGAATAAGTTGATATAATTCTTGTTTAGAGACTTTCATAAATAGTCCTTTGGTTACTGCGGTTTAATTAATCCACCTCTGCGGCCTAATGTATAAAGCTGGGAGTTAAATAATGTGATCCAGACAGGCATTATTCCATTGGCTCAAATTTTCTTTGAATGCTCAGGGGATTATTAGAATATTTCTAACAAATAAGCCCTTCCTTTCTCAGTGAATTTATTAATCCGGCAGGTATTCGACGATTTTTTCTAACAATGGGTAAAGTGTGATAGCACTCACCTTTATCAACCCTTTTTATTTGTAGTTTTTCGGGCAGCAATAATGGCTCGGAAATATACAGGTTATGAAAATATTTAGCCGCCGTTAATGATTGTGATGTTCACAAGATGTTTAAGGATATTACTATGGTCCATGCTTTTCTTAAAAAAGGGAGTTTTCAGGACTCAGTCAGCCTGATGCTAATTTCCCGCAAGCTCAGCGATTCTCCACGCGTTGATGAAATATCGGTGATGATGGGGACACCTGCGAATAAATCCCTGCTGGAGGCCACCGGTTTCTGGCACCCGGAATTCAATGAGGCAACCCCTAACGACATCTGCGTGGCGATCAAAGCCGACTCCGCCGACGAATCAATCACGGCAGAGATTGCCGATGAGCTGGATACCGCGCTGAAGGCGATTGCTCAGGGCCAGCAGGGCGGCAAACGCCTGCTTAAAGCGCGCAGCTGGCGTACCGCACGGCAGAAACTGCCGGATGCCAACCTGGTACTGATTTCGATTGCCGGTGAATATGCCGGGCAGCTGGCCGATCAGGCGCTGGACGACGACTGCAACGTGATGATGTTTTCCGATAACGTCAGCGTGGAACAGGAACGCGCACTGAAAACCAAAGCCAGCGAAAAAGGACTGATCGTGATGGGGCCGGACTGCGGCACCGCCAATATCGCTGGTGCACCGCTGGCCTTTGCCAACGTGGCCCCGAAAGGCTGCATCGGGATTATCGGCGCATCGGGCACCGGTATTCAGGAACTGACTTCGCAAATTACCCTCGCAGGGCAGGGTGTTTCTCACGCTATCGGCCTGGGCGGCCGTGACTTAACCGCCGACGTGGGCGGCATCAGCGCCCTCAGCGCGCTGCGTATGCTGGCCGCCGATCCACAGAGCAAAGTGTTGGCATTCGTTTCCAAACCTCCTGCGGAAGCGGTGCGCACCCGGGTGATTGCCGAAATGAAAACCCTCGGCAAACCGGTGGTGGCACTGTTCCTCGGGGCGAAAGCCGCGCAGAAGCAGGATGGCAATATTACCTTCGCCGCCACGCTGGATGAGGCCGCGCGCCTTGCCGCGATGCTGGGGCACGTGCAGCAGATGGCCGAACAGCAGCCTGCTGTCTGCGGGGGAAAAATCTCCGGTCTGTACGCAGGCGGCACGCTGGCCGCAGAGTGCGCGATGCTGCTGGCGGACCGCCTGGGCGTTGAGGCCGACAGCAGCCACCACCACGGCTCAATGCTGAACGCCGACGGTCATCGCATCATTGATATGGGTGACGACTTCTACACCCAGGGCAAACCGCACCCGATGATTGACCCGTCAACCCGCAATCAGGAAATCGCCCGGCTGAGCCAGCAGACGCAGGTTGGCGTACTGCTGCTGGATGTGGTCATCGGCTACGGCGCGCAGGAGGACCCGGCAACCTCGCTGGCGACCGAAGTAAAATGCCTGCGTGAAAAACGTGGTACGGCCCATCCGCTGGCAGTGATCGCCACCGTCACCGGGACTGAACAGGACCCGCAGCAGCGCTCAGCGCAGATCGCCATCTTAAATGAGGCAGGGATCGCGGTAATGAATTCACTGCCGGAAGCGGTCGCGCTGGCCGGTTATCTGACCGATCCGCAGCCTGCCCAGTCAACCGAACCGGTTCCGGCGCTGCTGAACGGTGTGTCGGTCATTAATGCAGGCCTGCGCAGCTTTGCCGAGGATCTGCAAGCCAACGAAATTTCAGTGGTTCACTACCAGTGGGCTCCGGTTGCCGGCGGCAACCAACGTTTAGCTAACATACTGAAAAAATTAAAGTAAGGGATTGATATGTACGATTCTATTGAACAAGCCAACGCCGCGGTTATCGCCCGCATTCGTGAAGCCCGCCCACACTGGATTGACGTCGATTTAGCAAAAAAACGGGTTCCTGAACTAAATCAGGGCAGAAAGCTGCTGCATGCCGGTCCTCCCGTCACCTGGCAGGAAATGAGCGGCCCGGTTCGCGGTGCCTGTATCGGTGCCTGCCTGTTTGAAGAGTGGGCCAGCGATGAACAGCAGGCGCTGGCGCTGCTGGAAAAGGGTGAAATCGAGTTTATCCCCTGCCATAACGTCAGTGCCGTGGGTCCGATGGGCGGCATCACTTCCGCGCATATGCCGATGGTGGTGGTGAAAAACCATACCCACGGTAACTTCGCCTACTGCAACCTGAACGAAGGCATCGGTAAAGTGATGCGTTTCGGTGCCTACGGCCCGGACGTGCAGGAACGCCACCGTTGGATGCGCGACTCGCTGACCCCGATTCTGAAAGACGTGCTGGCAACCTTTGCTGACGGTATCGACCTGACCGCCCTGATGGCGCAGGCCATTACCATGGGTGACGAATTCCACCAGCGTAATATCGCCGCCTCCGCGCTGCTGATGCGCCAGCTGGCACCAAAAATCACTCTGCTGGATCGTGATAAGGCCGAGCTTGGCCGCGCGATGCACTTCCTCAGCATCACCGATCAGTTCTTCCTCAACCTGGCGATGGCCTACTGCAAGGCGGCGATGGATGCCGGTGCGGAGATCAAACAGGGAACCATCGTGACGGTGATGACCCGTAACGGCAAAAACTTCGGCGTTAAAATCAGCGGCATGGGCGATCGCTGGTTCACCGCACCGGTGAATACCCCGGAAGGGCTGTTCTTCTCCGGCTATAGCCAGGCCGATGCGAACCCGGATATCGGCGACAGTGCGATCACTGAAACCTTCGGTATCGGCGGTGCGGCGATGGTTGCAGCACCTGGCGTAACCCGCTTTGTCGGTGCGGCAGGCGGTATGACGGCGGCCACTGAAATTTCGGAAGAAATGGCGGAAATCTTCCTTGAGCGCAACATGATGCTGCAAATTCCAACCTGGGATTTCCAGGGTGCCTGCCTGGGCCTTGACGCGCGTCGCGTGGTGGAAACCGGCATCACCCCATTGATCAACACCGGTATTGCCCACCGCGAAGCGGGCGTCGGTCAGATCGGTGCGGGTACCGTGCGTGCGCCGCTGGGCTGCTTTGAAAAAGCCATCGAAGCGCTGGCCGAAGAGCTGGGTATCACCGGTTAAGTCAGTACTAACCGGGGAGTCCGGGGGAGGAGAGATGGAAAGTATTGCGCTGGCCGTCAGCCGTCATGCCACAGAGGACTTCGGTCCACTGCGCTGCGTCGGGCATTTTCGCAACGCGATCAATCTTCTTACCCCGGGCCAGCATTTGCTGACGCTGCACCGTGAAGGGCGTGGGCTAAGTCCGATGGGATGGGAAATCGCCGATGAAGACTTTGACGATTTCTCCGACGAACTGGCCGAGTCCCCGGCGTGCGAACTGCTACCAGAGGGGATCGTGCTGGCGGATATCTGCCTCTGCCCGTCGGAACATCGTGCCGATCTGTCTCTGTCACGAACCGGGCAGATCGCCGTCGATCCGCTGGAGGCGGTGCTGGCTGCCACAACGGCTGAAACCGGGCTGTTCGGCCGCCTCGAGCACATCATCAGTCAGCCTTTAAACGCGGAAATTCTGCAGATGCAGCAGCAGTTCCGCGCCTGGCTGCTGAGCGAAATCGTGGACTGGAGCAGCGTGCTGGGAAAAGGCCCGGGTCTGACGCCGGGCAACGATGACACGGTGCTGGGGATGCTGTTTTGTGCCTGGTTCGATCGGCGTATTGATGTTACCCGGTTACCCGCATTTTTTGCCGCCAGCCGCCCGCTGGATGAGCTGACGACGCTTGTCAGCGTCAACTATCTACGGTTTGCCGCGCAGGGGGTTTTCTCCTCGCCGATGCAGCAGTTTGCAGCGGCGCTGTCCGGTGACCGTTCGCTGCCCGCTGCCGTTGGCGAGCTGCTGGAAATCGGGCACTCCTCCGGCGTGGATACGCTGCTGGGCATCTGGTCCGGGGCCAGAGTTATCAACAGTCTTTATTAAATTTGCAGGAAAAATCGCTGCCGGGCTCGCTCCGGCAGGGGTTCCTGTTACCTGAATTCAGAGAAAACAGAGGTTCGAATGGAAACGTTAGTGATTGCTCTGGGGGGCAACGCCCTGTTGCAGCGTGGTGAAGTGCTGTCCGCTGAGAACCAGTACCGCAGTATTTCTCTTATTGCCGATGCGGTTGGCAAGCTGGCGAAAAAATACCGCATCGCTATTGTGCACGGCAACGGCCCACAGGTCGGGCTGCTGGCCTTGCAGAACCTGGCCTACCGTGACGTGCCGCCTTACCCGCTGGATATACTGGTGGCGGAAAGCCAGGGGATGATCGGTTACATGCTGGCACAGCAGCTGTCGGCGTATCATCCGTCGCAGCCGGTTTCCACGCTGCTGACCCGCGTGCTGGTGGACAGCAACGACCCTGCTTACCAGCAGCCGAGCAAATTTATTGGCCCGGTTTACCAGCCGTCGCAGCAGCAGGAGCTGGAACAGAAATACGGCTGGAATATGAAGCTGGACGGCAGCTATCTGCGCCGCGTGGTTCCTTCGCCGGAACCAAAGAAAATTATTGATATTGAAGCAATTAATTTATTGATGTCGAAAAATCATATCGTCATCTGCAACGGCGGTGGCGGTGTACCGATGGTTGCTGAGGGCGACAGTCTGGTGGGCAGCGAAGCGGTGATCGACAAAGATCTGGCCTCGGCGCTGCTGGCGGAAGCGCTGGATGCCGATCATCTGGTGATCCTCACCGACGCGGATGCGGTCTACGAACACTGGGGAACGCCGAAGCAGCGCGCGATCCGCTCTGCCACCACGGGTGAACTGGCACCGCTGGCGGTTAACGACGGTGCGATGGGACCAAAAATCATGGCGGTCAGCCGCTTTGTACAGCGCAGTGGCAAAGTCGCACATATCGGTGCACTGAAGGACATTGACGCCGTGCTGGCCGGTACGGCGGGAACACTAGTGACACCGTAAAGTAGTATCAGGAATCACGATGGGCCTTCGCGCCCGTCATACCAGGGAGTATGGCTTTATGCAAACAACAAAAAATGAACGGGTCCCGTACTGGATTAAAACCGTTATTATCTTTTTCCTCGGCTGGGTGGTGATTTACGCCGCACGTTCGGTACTCAGCCCGGTAATGCCGCAGATCGAAACCGAATTCGGCCTGTCTAAAAGTCAGCTGGGTTTGATCAGCAGTCTGTTCTTTCTGGCCTATACCCTGCTACAGGTTCCGGCCGGACTGCTCGGCGACCGCTTAGGCAGAAAGCGCATTCTGGTCGGCGGCTTTATGCTGTTTACGCTCTTTATGGCCGCTATCAGCATTTCACCCACCTTCCTGATTTTTATGCTGTTGTGGATGCTGACCGGTGCATCGCAGGGCGTCTATTACGGCCCGCAGTACGCACTCTCATCAGAAGCTATTCCGAAAAAGTGGATCACCCTCGGCAGCGCGGTAATCGGCAGCGGCATGTCGTTTGGTATCGCGCTGGGTTATTACCTCTCCAGCTTTATGATTGAGCACTACCACACAACGTGGAAGATGCCGTTCCTGGCGATGGCGCTGCCGGTATTGATCGTAGCGCTGCTGATGCTGGTGTTTATCCGTGAAAAAGCACCGTCTACGGATGCTAACCCTGCTGCCGGGACAGAAACCAAAGGCGACTTCAAATTCGGCGATCTGTTTAAAAATCGCAATTTGCTGATGGCCTACATCACCATCTTCTGCTCGATTTACGGCTTCTTTGTCATCATCACCTGGCTGCCGTACTACCTGCAAAAAGAGCGCGGGATGGACATTGTGCACGCGGCGGGCATCGCCTCGATCGTGCCGTGGATATCGGTGCTGGGTACGCTGATTTGCAGCTATATTTCCGACAAGCTGGGCCGTCGGAAACCCGTTGTGATGTGCATGCTGCCGTTCTCGCTGCTGGCGATTTTCGGCATCGTTTACTCCTCGAGCGAAGCGGCGCTGATTGGCGTGCTGGTGCTGTACGGTTTTATCGGCAAAATCAGTCTTAACCCGGTACTGATTGCGCTGGTGGCGGATAACGCACCGCGCGCCGCGCTGAGTACCGCCTTCGGCCTGTACAACTTCTTCGGCATGGCGGCATCAATCTTTGCCCCATACGTAACCGGGTTTATCGCCGACAGTACCGGATCGCTGAACGCGGGCTTCTACTTTGCTGCATTGATCACCGTGGTGGGATTTGTGGCGATGCTGTTTGTGAAGGAAGGTAAGCGGGTTTAGCCCGTTGTGGAGAGGCTCATCGCCGGATGAGCCTCTTAGTGCAGGTGGAGCTGAACGATTACCACCCACCGCCAAACTACACTTTTTTCTTCGATTTCCCCGACTGACGATATTGATCCACGATCACTGCCATCACGATAATCGAGCCTTTAATAATATCCTGGTAGTAAGCATCCACCCGCAGGAAGGTAAAGCCGGACATCATCACCCCGAGGATCAGCGCGCCGATAACCGTTCCCAGAATGCGGCCGCGGCCGCCCGCCAGTGAAACCCCGCCGATCACCGCAGCGGCAATCGCGTCCAGCTCGTACATCATCCCCATCCCGGCCTGCGCGGTTTTAATGCGGGCAATCGCCACCATCGCCGCCAGCCCGGCCAGCAGCCCGGCAATCACGTAAATCTTGATTAGATGGCGTTCGATATGAATGCCGGAAGCGCGCGCTGCCGCCGGATTCGCGCCGATAGCGTAGGTAAATTTCCCAAAGCGGGTGTAGCGCATCACCAGATGGAAAATCAGCGCCACCAGCAGGAAGATGGCTACCGGTGCCCAGCGGCCCAGACCGTTCCCCAGCCAGGCAAACCCCTCGGTGAAGCCCGACACCGGGCTGCCTTCGGTATACCAGTTGGCGATGCCGCGTGCGGCGACCATCATGCCAAGGGTAGCAATAAACGGCGGAATCTTCGTCAGGCCGATCAGCAGGCCGTTGACCAGTCCGGCGAGAGCGCCGATTGCCAGCCCCACCAGCAGCGGCACAAAGAACGGCAGATCGCTTAAGTGGGGATAGAACAGCTTCGGCCACACCGAGGACTGCGCGAAGGTGGCCGCCACCATGGCGCTCATCGCCACCACGGAACCGGAGGAGAGGTCGATCCCGCCGGTGACGATCACCAGCGTGACGCCAACGGCAATAATGCCAATGACCGCCACCTGCAGGATGATGATTTGCAGGCGCTGCATATTAAACAAAAAGCTCTGTCCGACAATCAGCCAGCCGGCAACTTCAAACAGGGCGGCAATGCCCAGAAACACCAGGAAAATACTGGCTTCGGTCGGCAGGCGTTTTTTACGCCGTGCCGATACTGACGGCACATTATCAGTGGTAGACATCGTCATACTTTCCTCACGTCTGTTAATGAGCGGCCAGGCTCATAATGGTTGTCTGGTCCGCCGTTGCGGCGTTTACAATTCCGGTGACTTTGCCTTCGTGCATCACCACGATCCGATCGCTCATTCCCAGCACCTCCGGCAGTTCAGAGGAGATCATGATGATCGCCACCCCCTGGCGGGCCAGTTCCACAATTAACCGGTGGATCTCAGCCTTGGCCCCCACATCGATCCCTCGGGTGGGTTCATCCAGGATCAGAATGCGCGGTTTGGTCAGCAGCCAGCGGCAGATCAGTACCTTCTGCTGATTGCCGCCGGAGAGGTTCTCAATGCACTCATGCATATCCGGCGTTTTGACCCGCAGCTTCTGGCAGATTGCGTGGCAGTCGGCTTCCAGCTGCGCTGCATCAACAATGCCATTGCGGCAGTAGCCTTCATGGATGGCGGCGATCTGCATATTTTCCTGAATATCCAGCGGCAGGAAGCAGCCGGTCTCCTTACGATCTTCGGTCAGCATCGCCATGCCGTGGCGAATGGCTTTATATGCGGAGGAGATAACCCGTTCATGGCCGTCGAGCGTGATGGTGCCGCCGGTCGCCGGGGTGACGCCGAACAGCGTTTCCGCCACGTTTGAGCGCCCGGAACCGACCAGTCCGGCAAAACCCAGGATCTCCCCGGCACGCAGCTCGAAGGAAACATCGCGGAATACGCCGTCCAGCGTCAGGCCGTCGGCCTTCAGCACCACCTCGCCAATTTCCACGCTCTCCTTGGGAAACATCTGGGTGATCTCGCGGCCCACCATCATCTGGATCACCCGATCGCGGCTGATATCGCTGGCGGCATGCGTGCCCACGTATTTCCCGTCGCGAAACACGGTAAATTCATCAGCGATTTCGTACAGCTCGTTCATCTTGTGGGTGATATAGACAATGCCGATACCGCTGGCGCGCAGGTCGCGGATAATCGCAAACAGATGTTCCACTTCGGTTTCGGTAATTGACGAGGTGGATTCATCCATAATCAGCACGTCGGCATTCAGTGATACCGCCTTGGCGATCTCCACCATCTGCCGGCTGGCCATCGACAGATCGCTAATTTCAGCATCGGGGTCCAGGTTGATCTTCAGGCGCTTCAGCAGCGCTTCGGTTTGCTGGTACATCGCCGTATGATCGATGAAGCCAAAGCGATTGCGCGGCTCACGACGTATCCAGATATTCTCGGCTACCGTCATCGGATTCATCAGCAGCAGTTCCTGATGGATCATGGCGATCCCAGCCTGCTGTGCCACCAGCGGGCTGGAGAGGGAAACCGTTTCTCCGCGAAGCCGGACCTCGCCGCTGTCAGGCTGGTACAGGCCGGAGATGATTTTCATCAGCGTCGATTTTCCCGCGCCGTTTTCACCCATCAGCGCGTGGACGCTGCCGGGACGGATACGCAGGCTGACGTTATCCAGCGCGACCACGCCGGGAAACGCCTTGCGGACGTTATCCACTTCCAGCACATATTCGTAATCGCGCGAGGGAGAAGGGCCGCCCCGAGGGGCGGCGGCGGTTAAAGTTGCAGTTATCATGGTCTGCCCGCTTATTTAACAAACTGGTTCATATTGGCTGGCGTCACCAGCTGATAGGGGATCAGTACGCGATTTGGCAGTTTCTCACCCCTGGCCAGTTTTACGGCCGCAATCACCGCTTCCTTACCCTGGGCGACTGCGTCCTGGAACACGGTGACGTCAAGATCGCCCGCTTTCATCGCCGCCAGTGCGTCAACGGTGGCATCGATCCCGGCGACGACCACCGAGTCCATCGGGCGGCCCGATGCTTTCAGCGCCTGTATCGCGCCCAGCGCCATTTCATCGTTGTTAGCCAGTACGGCATCGAAGGTCAGGCTGGTGGAAAGCCAGTTGGTCATCAGGTTATTGCCGCCGGTACGGGTCCATTTACCCACCTGCTTATCGACCACTTTGATCCCCTGGCACGGCGCTTTACTGAAGACGTCGACTACCGCTGCCGTGCGCTGTACCGCCGACTGCTGGGCCAGATCGCCCATCATAATCAGTACGTTGCCTTTGCCGTTCAGCAGGCGGCAGACCTCTTTCGCCTGTAGCGTGCCGCCTTCTTTTTCACTGGAGCCGACGAACGCCTGGCTGGCCGGTAGTGAGTTGATATTGGCCGGCTCGCGGTTGACGTAAACCAGCGGAATATTGGCCGCTGCGGCATCGTCACTGATGGACTGCACGGCGTCGCTGTCCACCGGATTCACGATGATCGCGGTCGGGCTGGAAGCGGTGAAGTTCTGGATCTGATTCAGCTGGGTGCCTATCTCATTTTTTCCATCTTCGATTTGGGTCTGAACGCCTTCCGTTTTCGCCTGCTGAATAATGGCGGTGCGCAGGATGGTCAGCCAGTTATCGTCAAAGGCGGACATCGCCACGCCAATACGCGGCGTGGCGGCAGTAACGGCACCGGAGAGGGGCAACATGCAGAGCAGAGTGATAATATTTTTTTTAAGGGTACGCATGATGTTCTCTTTCTTTTCATGGGGGAGGAAAAGGGCCGCGTGAACGGCCCGGTATCACCTGTCCGCTGACTTAACCGATATCCGGCAGACGGTAGTCCGACGGCGCATCGGCAAGGCAACGTTCCAGTAACGCGACGGATTTACGCATCCCTTCATCGCGTGCCAGCACTACGTCTTCGTGCTCGATACTCAGCACGTCGTCGTAGCCCACCTGGCGCAGGTGGTAGCAGAACTGCTTCCACCACTGTTCGTCCTGTCCATATCCCAGCGTGACGTAGTTCCACGCCCGCTCGCGGCTGCTGACCGGATGCAGGGTTTCCAGCCGGCTGCTGAGTGCGGTCTGGCGGGCATTAACAAAGGTATCTTTGGCGTGTACGTGGTAGATCGCCTCACCCAGCTCATGAATGCAGGCCAGGGGATCGGCTCCCATCCACAGCAGATGGCTGGGATCGAAGTTAACGCCCACCGTTTCGCCAACCGCTTCCCGCAGCCGCCAGAACGACGGCACGTTGTAAACCAGCTGCCCGCCGTGAAACTCGATGCACAGGCGGCTGACGCCGTGCTCGCGGGCGTTTTTTACCCGCTGTTTCCACCACGGGATCGCCACTTCATTCCACTGATATTCCAGAATCTGCGAGCAGAACGGCGGCCAGGCCACGGTGATCCAGTTCGGCCAGCTGTCGCCCGGTCCGCCCGGCAGGCCGGACATCATCACCACGCGATCGATATTCAGCAGTCCAGCCAGCTCCAGCGTCGCATCGGCACAGGCCTGATGGTCGGCGCCGCTCTGGCCGGGATGCAGCGGGTTGCCGCTGGCGTTCAGCGCGGAGATGGTCAGGCCATGATCGGCGACCTTCGCCAGGAAATTCCGCCGCGCGTCGCCGCTGGCCAGCAGCCCCTTCAGGTCGATATGCGGTGCCGAGGACCAGTTGCCGCAGCCGAATTCAATATGGCTGAGGTCCAGTTCGGCGGCGGCGCGCAGCATCTCGTCCTGGCTGAGATGACCGAGGCTGTCGGTAACCATGCCGATTTTCATACGCGGTTCCCCGGCTGCACGGCTTTACCGGTGCGCAGAGATTCCAGCGCCGCATCCGCCAGCAGCAGTGCCTGCAAACCGTCTTCGCCGGATGGATGAATAGCAGTGCCGTTTTTCAGGTGTTCGATCAGCCCACCCAGCTCCAGACGATAGGCATCGCCGTAGCGCTGCAGGAAGAAGTGCATTGGTTTCTGCGCCACCACGCCTTCCGCGACCGATTTAATCAGGCTGCTTTCCGGGTGGTTAGCTACCGCCAGCATCCCTTTGCTGCCGTGGACTTCAATACGCTGGTCGTAGCCGTAGCTGGCGCGGCGACTGTTGGTGATCACCGCGATTTTGCCGCTGGCGCAGGTCAGCGTAATCACCGCCGTATCCACATCGCCCGCCGCTTTAATCTCCGGATCGACCAGCGATGAGGCGCTGGCGAAGACCGATACCGGCTCTTCCTGCAGCAGCCAGCGGGCCATATCCAGGTCGTGAATGGTCATATCGCGGAACAGGCCGCCGGAGGTTTTCACATAGTCGGCGGAAGGGGCGGCAGGATCGCGCGAGCTGATGGTGACCAGTTCGGTATTGCCGATCTCGCCGTTAACCAGGCTTTGCTGTAGCCCAGCCATGCTTGGGTCGAAGCGACGGTTAAAGCCAATCATCAGCGGAACATCCGCTTCGCGCACCGTGGCGAGGCAGCGTTCCACCCGCTCCAGGCTGAGATCCACCGGTTTTTCGCAGAAGATCGCTTTGCCGGCGCGGGCGGCGGCTTCAATCAGATCGGCATGGGTATCGGTCGCACTGCAGATGGCGACAATATCAACATTATCGTCATTCAAAACCTGATCCAGCGTGCTGACCTGTGCGCCATATTTTGCCGCCAGCGCTTGCGCCGCCGGGGCATAGACATCCATCACGCGAACCAGACGGCAGTCCAGGTGGGCGGCAATATTACCCGCGTGAATTTGCCCGATGCGGCCCGCACCCAGTAATGCAACATTAAACATGGTTTTCCCCTTGGTTAAATTCCGCGATAGCAACCGGACGGCGCTCGCGCGATGAGAGTTGAATGGCTTCCAGAACCTGCGCGACGGCCAGACCATCGCTGAAGGCGCCTTTTTGCCACGGTTTGCCTTCGGCCACCGCCTGCATAAATTCGGCCATCATAAAACCGAACCCTTCGGCGTAGCCGACCGCCACGCCGTCGTGCGGCACCGGGATCAGATCGCTGAGGAACGGGAACGACGGCTGGTTAGCCAGGGTGATAAAAGCACCGCCTTCGCGTTCAGCGCGGGCAATATGCAGTTCGCCGGGGCGTTCGGAATTAAACAGAATGGTGCCCCGGCTGCCGGTCAGCGTGAACGACAGGGTATTGCCCATGCCGACGGTGACGCGGCTGGCGGAGAACATCCCCTGGCAGCCGTTGCGAAAGCGCATCACGCAGGAGCTGATGTCGTCGGTATCGACTTTTTCACTGCGATCGCTGAGCGCCACGTGGTTGTGGCCCGCGTTAGCGGCCAGCGGCAGATAGCGGTGGGTAATCAGCGTATCGGTCGCGGCACCGACTATTTCGCTGATATCGCCGCAGAAGAAGCGGGCAATATCGATCGCATGCGCACCGATATCATGCAGCGCACCGCCGCCCGCTTTGCTTTCGGTATAGCGCCAGCTGTGCGGCAGCAGCGGATCGGCCGCGTAGCCGCACTGGTACTGGATAAGCAGATGGTTCAGGGTACCGATTTCACCGTTCTCCACCAGCTGTTTGATCATCGCCACGGCGGGAATTCGGCGTTAGTTAAAGACGCTGCCGCTGACGCCTTTGCTCGCTTTTGCCAGCGCGGTCATCTCTGCCGCCTGCGCTGCGGTCAGCGCCAGCGGTTTTTCGCACAGCACGTGCTTACCGGCGCGCAGTGCGGCGGTGGCCACCTCGGCGTGCATAAAGTTCGGTAACGTGACGCTGACAATGTCGATTTCCGGGTCAGCAATGACCGCCTGCCAGTCGCTGGCTACGTGGGCGAAGCCCCAGACCTTAGCCAGCTCGCGGGCTGCATCTTCCCGCGCATCGCAGACGGTGTGCAGAACAAACTGATGCTGGTCGCTGGCGAGCCGGGCCTGATGGGCGCGGTAGCCGGAGGCGTGAGCGGCACCGATCATCCCGGCCCCGATAATGGCGATATTGAACGTTTTCATTTCGCCACCTCGACCCACTGTCCGCTCTCCGCTGAAGCAAACAGGGCGTCCATCACCTGCATCTGGGCGATAGCATCTTCCACACCGAATTCAGGCGTCAGTTCGCCGCGAAGGGTGCGGGAGAAGTTCGTGACTTCACACTGATACTGCTCCACCACCGGCAGCACCTGCGGCTGCGGTGCGGCATCGTCCAGACCGGTATGGGAGTCTACCCACAGCGTGGCCGGGGAGCCGCTGCCGGGTACATAAGGGGCTGAGAGGTCGAGCAGGGATTTTTCACACACCACCTGCACGCGCTGCGAAGCGGCCATCTTCAGGCTGACGGTTAGCGTGGCCTGCTGCCCCTGACCGAAATCGAGGATCGCGTGGGTTGTTTCATCGGTGCCGTTATGGGCGGATCGTACCATCGAGCAGAAAACCCGCTCCGGCTGGCGCTCGAACAGATAGCGTGCGGTCATCACCGTATAGCAGCCGAGATCGTAGAGTGCGCCCCCGCCTTTTTTGACGTCAAAGCGAAAATCACCCGGGTTATCCAGCATGAAGGAGAGCAGGATCTGCGCCGCCTGAATCCGTCCGTGATCGCCGCTGCGGATCTGCTGGCGCAGGATGTCAAACTGCGGATGGTGGCGAACCATAAAGGCTTCTGCCACCAGCAGGTTGGCCGGGATATCGCGCAGGCGCTTTGCTTCGCTGGCGGTCAGCGCCACCGGCTTTTCGCAGAGTACGTGTTTGCCGTGCGCGGCAGCGGCCAGCACCATATCGATATGCTGATCGTTCGGCAGCGGAACGTAGATAGCCTCAATATCGGGATCGTTAAGCAGCGCTTCATAACTGCCGTACGCCTGCGGAATACCAAACAGATCGGCTTTGGCCTGCGCTTTTTCCAGCGAGCGCGAAGCGATGGCTTTTACCTCACAGTATTCACTGGCCAGCATCGCCGGAATAATTTTGGCGCAGGCGATATTCGCCGTGCTGACTACTCCCCAGCGCACCGGATTTGAAACATTAGTAACGTTATGATTTGACATCATTTACCTCTTTTAGCGATGACCTGAAAATATTTTTCACAGGATGCGAAAGTAAAAATTTTGTTTCGCAATTGATCGCCTGGCAGGGGGGTGAAGTCAATTTAACGTCGGATAAATCTCGTCAAAAAATGATTTTCATAACACAATTATTTGATGTATTTTACATCATTTTTAATAATTATGATGTAATTCAATTTGATGGAATATTTGGAGTTTTTAATGTAACTGGTTATGATTATTAACATTTTAAAGGCTGGTATAATTGCATCAGGAATCCTATGTCAGAGAAACCTTTTCGTCGTGGCCCAACGGTTGTTGAAATTGCGAAGG
This sequence comes from Erwinia sp. S38, assembly GCF_016624545.1. NCBI lineage: Bacteria > Pseudomonadati > Pseudomonadota > Gammaproteobacteria > Enterobacterales > Erwiniaceae > Erwinia > Erwinia sp. S38. The sequence continues at coordinate 145,586 of NZ_JACVTS010000006.1, forward strand.
CGGCAGGCCTGAGCACCTCGACCGTCGATCGGGTGCTGAATGCCCGCAGCGGCGTGCGGGCGGTCACCGGCAAAAAAGTGCAGGCGGCCATCAACCGCCTTGGGGGGAACTGGCAGGAAAATGCCTCGTTACCGCTGCGGCGTATCGCCTTTATCTGCGAGGCAGGTTCAAGCTTTATCAATCTGATTGAGAAAGAGGCCAAAAAATACAGTGCCGCTCACCCTGAACTGCACTTCACCTTCGACAGCGTGCCCAACGTGCAGGTGAATGCCGATCGCTTCAGCGCGCTGATCCTGCGGCGAGCCGAAGAATGTGAAGGAATTATTCTGGTTTCGCGGGATGAGGTAAAAACCAACCGCGCGGTGCGTGAGGCGGTGGAAAACGGCGTGCCGGTGATCTGCCTGACCACCGATCTACCCAACTCACGGCGCAGCGCCTACGTCGGGCTGGATCAGATTGGTACCGGTGCTACCGCCGCCTGGCTGATGGGCCGAATGCTGCCGCGCGTGCCGGGGAATATTCTGCTGCTGTGCAGTTCAGCCTATCGCGCCCAGGAAGAGCGCGAGGTGGGCTTCCGCCGGGTATTACGCGCCGATTACGCTCATCTGAATATTCTGGAACGGGTGAATATCAACGATGAAGCCGAAGGCGCGTGGCTAAGCGTAAAAAAATACCTGAAGGAGAATGCGCCGATGGCGGGTATTTATAATATGGCGGGGGGGAATCGTGGTATTGCCCGGGCGCTGCGCGAAGCCGGGCTGACGGATAAGGTGCTGTTTATTGGCCACGAGCTGAGTGAATTCACCCGCAGCCTGCTGGAAACCGGGGAAATGGACGCGGTGCTGGGCCACGATGTGCAGAGTGAAATTAACCACTGCCTGACGATTTTTGAACAGATCCGCGCGGGGAAACCGGCGGTCAGCATCAAAACTCCGCTGATTATCTACAACAAAAACTCATTTTTTGATGCGGGATACTGATGCGCAGTCTGTATGTACAGGCTTAATTCTGCGCGTTATTCGTTATCCGCCGGGGAGGGGAGATCGAAGCGGGAATATTTGGTGAACATCAGCAGCGGCATATAGCTGGAGCGGACGGGTTGGCCTTTCACCAGTCGCTGAGCGAGAGTAAAGCAAGCTTCGATCTCACGTTCGCTGTCATGGCCAAAAATAACGTTAACGTCGTCCTGTTCAAGCATTCGCTGGCTGTGCTCGGTCAGCTCATGAGCAATAAAAATAACCTTTCCTGCCAGTTTTTCTTCGGCCAGCGCCCTGGCAATGCCGCGGTTACCACCGGCGACGTTGTAAACGGCGGCGATATCGCGATTATCCTGAAGATATTTTTTTATCAGCTTGTAAGTCTCCGCTGATTCATCGTTGGAGCTGATTTTTTCCTGAATCTCAAGGTGGGGGAATTCATTACGCATCACCCGGCGAAAGCCCATTTCGCGCTCTTCCTGATTGCGATAGGTGGCGCTAACCACAAACAGCACTTTGGCCGCTTTTACCGGCAGCATTTTTCCCATCAGCAGCGCGGCATTAGCTCCAGCGCTCACCTCATCAACCCCAACGTAGGCGGCAGAATGGGGCAGATCGGTTGACAGACAGATCACCGGTACACCGCTGGCACCGGCGCTGCGCACCTCACTATTCACCTGCACATCCTCGCGGGAAACCAGTACCACCGCATCGGATTCGCTAACGCGTTGTTTTAACAGTTGGCTGAAAGCCTGGGCATCGCGCTGATAGTTGGGCACGCTGTCAAAGGTGGTGGTGATAGCGGGATAGCCTGTCTTAACGCTCTCTAGCGCACTTTTCACCAGTTCGATGTAGCTGGTACCGGCTTCCAGAACAAAGGCGATTTTCATCTGCTGCCCGCTGTCCTGCTGTGCGGAGAATTGCCTGAGCGCTTCCTCGACCCGCTGGCGGGTATTTTCACGTACGCCGGGGCGCTGATTCAAAACCCGATCCACCGTGGCGGTACTTAACCCCGAAATTCGGGCAATATCCTGAATGGTTGGATTTTTCTTCGAGAAGCGGTCAGTCATTTGTCAGTACCGGAATAGAGTCAGGAGCAGGCAGCTACGGCTAAGTAACAGGCCGGACGCAGCCCGTGATGCCGCGTCCGTACCGGATAATCAGTAAAGCAGGGAGTAAAGCTGGCGGCGGTACTTGCTGGCCAGCGCATCGCCGGTACCCAGCGCGGCAAGAATTTCCTGCAGGATTTTACGCGCCTGGCCATCCGCAGCGCCAAGATCTTTCTTCAGATGAACGAACAGCAGCTCCAGCGCCTCTTCGTTGCGGCCAACCTGATGGAGCTGGATCGCCAGCTGGGTTGCCAGTGACGCGTCTTCCGGGTTCTCGGCGATCTGCTGCTGCAGCTGCTGAATTTCCGGGGTATCCGCCGCCTGTTTCAGCAGATCGATCTGCGCAATCAGCCCCTGATAGCGGCTGTCCTGATCCTGCAACGGCACCGCTTTCAGCACCGCTTCCGCTTCGTCGCTGCGGTTCAGGCCAATCAGCACTTCAGCCAGCAGGAAGCCGATATCGCTACGCTGATTGCTCAGCTGCCAGGCATCTTTCAGCAGCGGCAGGGCCTCCAGCGCTTTGCCTTCGTCCATCAGCTGCATCGCCTGCTGCGCCTTCAGCTCTTCTTCCTTCGGCAGCACTTTTTCCAGCAGGGCACGGATCGCCTCTTCCGGCTGCGGCCCCTGGAAGCCGTCGACCGGCTGACCGTTCTGGAACAGATACACGGTCGGGATTGAGCGCAGGCCAAACTGCTGCGCGACGGCAGGTTCTGCATCACAGTCCAGCGTTGCCAGAATAAACTGACCGGCATACTCCTGCGCCAGGCGCTCCAGCAGCGGCGTCAGTTGCAGGCAGTGCTGGCTGCGCCCGGACCAGAAATAAAACAGTACGGGAACCTGCATTGACTGTTCCAGCGTCTGGTGCAGGTTGGTTTCATTAATTTCAACAATCGCAGCGTGTGGTGCCATGAATTCGTCTCTTTTCACGTGAGTTTCATACTGTATTGGGGCAGACCGGCGGGCTTCAAGCCCTGTGGGCTAATTCTGCCGTAAAAACCAGTCCAGCGCCCGACCCGGCAGCAGCCTGCGCAGCAGCGTCATGGTCCAGGTGACCAGCGTCACCGGATAACGCAGGCGCGGATGCTTGCTTTCCAGCGCGTGGTGTAGCTTCGGCAAAATCGCCTCCGGCGGCAGGGTAAAGCGGGCGGCGATGCCCGGGTTTTTCACCGGTTTATCCTGCTGCGCCTGGCTGACATTATCGGTAAACCGCGTACTGATTGGCCCCGGTTCGATCAGGCTGACGCGCACGCCGCTGGCGTGAAGCTCCATACGCAGCGCATCGGACCAGGCTTCCAGCGCATATTTGCTGGCGGCATAGGCACCGCGGCCCGGCGTAGAGATCAGCCCCAGTACCGAGCTGGTGTTAATTATGCGCCCGGCACCGCTGGCGATCAGCGCCGGCAACAGCAAAATAGTCAGCTGGTGGGTACCGAACAGGTTGGTGGAAAACTGCCGCTCCAGCTGGGCACGGGTAACCGATTGCAGCGGTCCATACTGGCCAAAACCGCCGTTGTTAAACAGTCCGAACAGGCGGCCCTCGCACAGGGTGAGGATCTCTGCTGCACCGCGCTCAACACTTTCTGCATCATCCAGATCGAGCAAAACGCCGCTGAAGCCCAGCTCATTCATCCGCTCCACGTCCTGCGGCTTGCGGCAGGCGGCAATCACATGATAGCCCCGGCGCAGCAAATCGCTGGCCGCCACCAGGCCAATTCCGCTGGAACTGCCGGTTATTACGATAGATTTTTGCATAACTTTACCTGTTACAGCGTTCGTGGCCGGGTTACTCATGGTTAACTAAAGGAGCCAGCTGTTTTGCCATCAGGTCGGCAATAAACGACTGCGCGGCAGGGGCCGGATGAATACCGTCATCCTGCATCCACTCCGGTTTCAGATACACCTGCTCCATAAAGAACGGCACCAGCGGGATGCTATTACGCTCCGCCAGCTGCGGATAAATGGCGGCAAACGATTCGGTATAGCGGCGGCCATAGTTGGCGGGCAGGCGAACCTGCATCAGCAGCGGCTGCGCCCCGGCGGCTTTAACCTGTTTAATGGCGCTGTCGAGATCCTGCTCCAGCTGTTTAGGCGGGAAGCCGCGCAGACCGTCGTTGCCGCCCAGTTCAATCAGCACCCAGCGGGGCTGATGCTTTTTCAGCAGAGCGGGCAGACGTGCAACCCCCTGGGCTGCGGTGTCGCCGCTTATGCTACCGTTAATAATAGCGGGTGATTTTTGCCACTTATCATTGAGTAACGCAGGCCATGCGGCACTGGCGGACATGCGGTAACCGGCGCTGAGGCTGTCGCCCAGTACCAGCAGCGTATCCGCCGCCGTCGCGCGCATCGTCATCAAAGCTAACAGCAACAGGAAAGGGTAATGCCAGCGGAAAACATTCTTGAAGTTCATCGTCTTAGTAAGTCCGTCGGTCAGGGTGAGCATCAGCTTTCCATCCTTACCGGAGTTGAGCTGGTTGTCAAACCGGCTGAAACTATCGCCCTGATCGGCGAGTCGGGTTCAGGGAAATCGACGCTGCTCGGCATTCTTGCCGGTCTGGACGACGGCAGCGAAGGGGAAGTGATGATGCTGGGGCAGCCGCTGCATAAAATGGATGAAGAACAGCGGGCGGAGCTGCGGGCAAAAAATGTCGGCTTTGTTTTCCAGTCTTTCATGCTGGTGCCAACACTGAACGCGGTGGAGAACGTGCAGCTTCCGGCGCTGTTGCGCGGCGAGAGCGACCGGCAGAGCCGCGAACAGGCCGCGCAGCTGCTCGGCCAGCTTGGGCTTGGCCAGCGCCTCAGCCATCTTCCCGCTCAGCTTTCCGGCGGGGAGCAGCAGCGCGTGGCGCTGGCTCGCGCTTTTAACGGCCGCCCGGCGCTGCTGTTTGCCGATGAACCGACCGGTAACCTCGACCGTAAAACCGGCGATCGCATCGCCGATCTGCTGTTTTCCATGAATCACGAGCTGGGCACCACGCTGATTCTGGTTACCCACGATGAACAACTGGCGGCGCGTTGCGATCGTCGTCTGCGGCTGCGCGACGGCAAGCTGTGGGAGGAATCATGATCTGGCGCTGGTTCTGGCGCGAGTGGAAATCCCCCTCGCTGCTGATTGTCTGGCTGGCGCTGACGCTGGCGGTGGCCTGCGTGCTGGCGCTGGGATCGCTCAGCGATCGCATGGAGAAAGGCTTAACTCAGCAAAGCCGTGATTTCATGGCGGGCGACCGCACGCTGCGCAGCTCGCGTGAGGTGCCTGCCGAATGGCTTGAGCAGGCACGCAGCGACGGGCTACAGGTTGGGCGCCAGCTGACCTTTATGACCATGACCTTCGCCGGTGATACCCCGCAGCTGGCGTCGGTGAAAGCGGTGGATGACGCCTATCCGATGTTCGGCCAGCTGGTGACCGAGCCGGCCGGGTTAAAACCGGCGGCGGGAACTGTACTGGCTGCGCCCCGGCTGCTGGCGCTGCTCGAACGTAAAAGCGGCGAAAATCTGGATGTGGGCGATACGACTTTACGTATTGCCGGGGAGGTCATTCAGGAACCGGATGCCGGATTTAATCCGTTTCAAACGGCCCCGCGGCTGCTGATGAATCTGGCTGACGTGGAAAAAACCGGTGCCGTACAGCCGGGTAGCCGCCTCACCTGGAATTATAAATTTGCCGGAAATCCGCAACAGCTTGCGCGCTTTGACGACTGGATAGCCTCGCGCCTGACGCCGGACCAGCGCTGGATTAGCGTGGAAAACTCGGACGATGCGCTGGGTAAATCCATGCAGCGCGCCCAGCAGTTCCTGCTGCTGTCGGCGCTGCTGACGCTGATGCTGGCGATTGCCGCCGTAGCGGTGGCGATGAACCACTACTGCCGCAGCCGCTACGATCTGGTGGCGGTACTGAAAACCCTGGGCGCTAACCGCAAGGCGTTACGCAAGCTGATTGTCGGGCAGTGGCTGGCGGTACTGCTGCTGGCGGCGATCTGCGGTGGCGTTATTGGTATGGGGTTTGAGGCGCTGCTGCTGCGTATGCTGCGCCCGGTGCTGCCTGGTGAACTCCCCGCCGCCAGTGCATGGCCGTGGCTGTGGGCGGTAGGATCGCTGTTCGTGATTTCCCTGCTGGTTGGCCTGCGGCCCTATCGTCTGCTGCTGGCAACCCAGCCGCTGCGCGTGCTGCGGCGCGACGCGGTGGCGAATATCTGGCCGCTGAAAATTTATCTGCCGCTGATGGCGCTGGTGGTGGTGGGGCTGCTGGCTTTGCTGGTCGGCGGCAGCAAACTGCTGTGGGCGCTGGTGGCGGGCATTGTGCTGCTGTCGCTGCTGCTGGGCGCGGTGGGATGGGGCGGACTGCTGCTGCTGCGTACCCTGACGCTGCGTAATCTAGCATTTCGCCTGGCGGTTAACCGCCTGCTGCGGCAGCCGTGGACCACGCTGAGCCAGCTGGCGGCATTCTCGCTGTCGTTTATGCTGCTGGCGCTGCTGCTGGTGATGCGCGGCGATCTGCTGGACCGCTGGCAGCAACAGCTGCCGCCGGGTAGCCCGAACTACTTCCTGCTGAACCTGACCGAGCAGCAGGTGCCGCAGGTGAAAACCTTCCTTGAACAGCATCAGGTGAAGCCGGAAACCTTCTATCCGGTGGCCCGCGTGCGTCTGACCGGCATCAATCAGCAGCCGGTCGATCCGAAGATGGATGAATCACTCAACCGCGAGCTGAATCTGACGTGGCAGCGCGACCTGCCGGATCATAACCCGCTCACCGCAGGTACATGGCCTCCAAAAGCGGGTGAAACCTCGATGGAGGAGGAACTGGCGGGAAGGCTGGGCGTTAAGCTCGGCGACACGCTGACCTTTACCGGCGATACCCAGGACTTTACGGCGAAAATTACCAGCCTGCGCAAAGTGGACTGGGAAAGCCTGAAGCCGAACTTCTTCTTTATCTTCCCGCCGGGCGCGCTGGATGCGCAGCCGCAGACCTGGCTGACCAGCTTCCGCCTGGATAATAACAACGCGCTGCTGGTGCAGCTAAACCGCGAGTTTCCTACTCTGAGCCTGCTGGATATCGGCAGTATTCTGCGGCAGATCGGGCAGGTACTGGCGCAGGTGAGCCAGGCGCTGGAAATTATGGTGGTGCTGGTGACCGCCTGTGGCGTGCTGCTGCTGCTGGCGCAGATCCAGGTGGGCATGCGCCAGCGGCATCAGGAACTGGTGGTGTATCGCACGCTGGGTGCGGGTAAAAAGCTGCTGCGCGGTACGCTGTGGTGCGAGTTTGCACTGCTGGGCGTAGTGTCCGGCGCGGCGGCGGCAATCGGTGCGGAGGCGGCTCTATGGGGATTACAGCGAAAAGTCTTCGACTTCCCGTGGCAGCCGGATTTCGTGCTGTGGCTGGTGCTGCCGCTGACCGGTGCGCTGCTGCTCTCCCTGTGCGGTGGCTGGCTGGGCGTGCGGTTGCTGAAGGGCAGGGCGCTGTTCCGGGGATATGAGGCGGGGTGAGATCGTTAGGCTAGTATCTGCGAGGCGTGGTGTTCGAGCTTGGCATCTGCCAGGCATGGTGTTCGCGCCGACCGGTGGGTGCCCTGGCCTGGCGGGTCCTCGCGCCGCTGCGCGGTCCCTTCACTTCGCTCGTCAGCCTGTCGGACCAGCGTAGACGGGGCGTCCTGCCCCGGCTACGCTTTTCGGCCGCGTCCATGCGGCCGAATCCTGGCTTCCTCTCTTCGTTCAGCGCTGCGGATGCTGCGGCCAGGGCACCCACCGTTCGGCTCCCGGAACGCGGTGTCGTTGGAATGAAAAGGCAGGGGGATCTTGCTTATTGTGGGTGGGGCTTGGATGTTACAGGCTGTAATGGTTAACGTCAGTTGTAGCGAGCAGCAACGTCATGATGAACGGGCAATCGGTGTCGGTCAGGTTCGCGGACCGTTGAGCGCAGGGACGCGCGAATCGAGGCCACACGGACGTGTTCACGCCGAGTCCGCGAACCTGACCGACACCGATACGCCCGACGACGATCTTCCCGCGACACAAACCCGACACCGATTAGCCGGATTCAGGGGTAACAGCCATAAAAAAACGGACCTCAAAAGGTCCGTTTTTTCCAACAAGTAAAGCTCAGCAAAAAGCGATCAGCCCAGCTTCTCAACCGCCCAGGCAATCCCGCTGGCGTACTCTTCCGGCAGCATCGGCACCAGCGCATTCAGCGCGTCGCTCAATGCTGCGGTGCTAACGTCAGAAAGATTCAGGTGGCCGACCTTACGGCCCGGACGCACTTCTTTATCGTACCAGTGCAGATGCACCAGCGGCTGCTGCAGCCAGTCCAGATTCACGTCAGTGCCGATCAGATTCACCATCACCGCCGGGCTGCTGACCACCGGCTTCGGCAGCGGCAGATCGAGGATCGCCCGCAGATGCAGCTCGAACTGGCTAATCGACGCGCCATTCTGCGTCCAGTGGCCGCTGTTGTGTACGCGCGGGGCCAGCTCGTTAATCAGCAGACCTTCCGGCACCACGAAGCACTCCATCGCCATCACGCCGACGTAGTTCAGCTCGTTCATGATGGCTGACAGCATCTGCTCGGCCTGCTGCTGATGGGCAGCATTCACCACCGGCAGCATGACGCTGGTACGCAGAATACCGTCCTGATGCAGGTTATGAGTCAGCGGGTAGAATACCGTGCGGCCATCGTGCCCGCGCGCGCCTACCAGCGACACTTCGCCGGAGAAGTTAATGCCGCGCTCAACGATGCACTCGCCGTAGCACTCTTCCGGCAATGAATTGGTTTCATTCGCACGCAGGCGCCACTGTCCGCGTCCGTCGTAGCCACCGGTACGACGTTTGACGATTGCCAGTTCACCGAGGGTGGTAAACACCTGCGGCCACTGGTCGGCGGAGGAAAGCAGCTGCCACGGCGCGGTGGCCAGCCCCAGCCGGTCAAGCAGCTGTTTTTGCGTCAGACGGTCGGCCAGCTGGGGGAAAATATCGCGGTTAACGAAGGCGTTATGACCTGCCAGTTCGCGAGTCAGCGCGGTTTCCGGCCAGCGTTCAATTTCAGCGGTAATTACGCTGGCGGCAATCGGCAGCGCTTCCGGTTCCGCATCCAGACCGACCGGATAAACGGCGATCCCCAGCGGTTCCCCCGCCTGGCGCAGCATGCGGCCAAGCTGTCCGTTACCTAATACGCAAACCGGTTTCATGCCTCACCCCGTGGGTCCGGGTTGTTCAGCACTTCATCGGTCTGGGACTGACGCCATGCCGCCAGACGTGTTGCCAGCTCGGCATCGTGCAGGGCAACGATTTGCGCCGCCAGCAGGGCTGCATTGGCCGCGCCGGCTTTACCAATGGCCAGCGTGCCAACCGGAATACCGCGTGGCATTTGCACGATAGAATAAAGGCTGTCGACGCCGCTCAGTGCCGCGCTCTGTACCGGCACGCCCAGCACCGGAACCAGCGTTTTGGCCGCCAGCATACCCGGCAGGTGAGCCGCGCCGCCTGCGCCTGCAATAATCACCTGATAGCCGTTATCCGCAGCCTGTTCGGCAAAGCTAAACAGCTTGTCCGGGGTACGGTGGGCAGAAACCACTTCGCAGTGGAAGGGAACGTCCAGGCTGGTGAGGATTTCCGCTGCAAACTGCATGGTTGCCCAGTCACTTTTGGAACCCATAACAATAGCAATGCGGGCCGGTGCGGCGTTAGATGACATGCGGGGCTGACTCCTGTGATTGTAAAACGTCACCGTAGTAACCCTGGGGCTACCCGATGGGAAGGGCTGAGAGAATAGCATGAGTCAGCGGCAAGGAAAACGGTTGCGTAGCGGATTATCACGCCATCTCAGGGCAAAATTTTGATTCAGAACGGGAAGGAAATCAGCGCCGTCTCTTCTGCACTGACTCGGATCATCGATCCCTGCTCGTGCCAGGCACCCAGAACAATTCTTTCGGCCGGGTGACCGTCAACCATCAGCTGATGCACCGCCGGGCGATGGGTGTGGCCGTGGATCAGGATTGGCGCATGATGGCGATGCATTGCTGCTTCAACCGCCTGCGGGCTCACGTCCATAATCGCCATGTCTTTGCTGCTGTTCGCCTCTTTACTTCCGGCGCGCATTTTCACCGCAATACGCTGGCGAATAAACAGCGGCAGGGCGAGGAACAGTTTTTGCAGCCAGGGCTGATGCACTTTGGCACGGAAACGCAGATAGCCGACATCGTCGGTACAGAGCGTATCGCCGTGCATAATCAGCACGCGCTTACCGTAAAGATCCAGCAGCTGCTCTTCCGGCAGCAGAGTCATGCCTGCGGCGCGGGCAAAGCGTTTGCCGACCAGGAAATCGCGGTTACCGTGAATAAAGAAGCAGGGGATGTTGAGCTGGCTCAGAGCCTGAGCGACGTCGGCGTGTAGCGGATTCGGATCGTCGTCGCCGATCCAGGCCTCAAACAGATCGCCAAGAATATAGAGGGCGTCAGCATGCTGCGCTTCCCGGCGTAAAAAATGAAGAAAACCGGCAGTAATTGCCGGTTCCTCAACACACAGATGAATATCTGCGATAAACAGCGTGTGCGACATTATTACTCGCTGACGGTAACTTTCTGGATAATCACGTCGTCTTTTGGCACGTCCTGGTGCATACCGCTGCGGCCGGTAGAAACGGCTTTGATTTTCTCAACCACGTCCATACCTTCAACCACTTCAGCGAACACGCAGTAACCCCAGCCCTGCAGGCTTTCGTCACGGAAGTTCAGGAAGTCGTTGTCGGCAACGTTGATAAAGAACTGTGCGGTAGCAGAGTGAGGTGCCTGAGTACGCGCCATCGCCAGGGTGCCTTTGGTGTTCTTCAGACCGTTGTTCGCTTCGTTGCGGATCTCGTCTTTGGTGTTTTTCTGCTTCATGCCAGGTTCGAAACCGCCGCCCTGAATCATGAAACCGTTAATTACGCGGTGAAAAATGGTGTTGTCGTAGAAACCTTCACGGCAGTACTCCAGGAAGTTTTTTACGGTTGCCGGCGCTTTGTCATCAAAAGTTTTGATTACGATATCGCCGTGGTTAGTCTGGAAAGTGACCATATTTTCATCCTGTCAGGGTTAGAGTATTAAGAATGCGCGTCGGTGGAATGGACAAATGTCCGCTCCGTGCGGCAGACGGGTCTTATATCACAAAATGTGATGGCGAGTCAGCCCTGCTGCATAACAACATCCGCGCTATAGCGATACCTGGCGTAGCGCTGGCATGAAAAATGCGTCAGAATACGGGATTATCATTTTTTCATTAACCCCGCACACGCCTAAAACGGAATGTCTCAATGCTAAAGATTTTCAACACCCTGAGTCGTCAAAAAGAGGAATTTAAACCTATCCATGCCGGTCAAGTTGGCATGTACGTGTGCGGCATTACCGTTTATGACCTCTGTCACATTGGACACGGCAGGACCTTTGTGGCGTTTGACGTTGTGGCTCGCTATCTGCGTTACCTCGGCTATTCACTGAAGTACGTGCGTAACATCACCGATATTGATGACAAAATCATCAAGCGCGCCAACGAAAACGGCGAAACGATCGGTGAACTGACCGACCGCATGATTGCCGAAATGCACACCGATTTTGCCGCGCTGAACATTCTGCCGCCGGACCAGGAGCCGCGTGCGACCCGCCATATTGATGAAATCATCGAGCTGGTGAGCACGCTGATCGCCCGTGAGCACGCCTATGTCGCCAGCAACGGCGACGTGATGTTCTCCGTAGATAGCGACCCGACCTACGGCTCACTGTCGCGACAGGACCTGGAGCAGTTGCAGGCCGGTGCGCGCGTGGAAGTGGCTGATGTAAAACGCAACCCGATGGACTTCGTGCTGTGGAAAATGTCCAAGTCCGATGAACCGGGCTGGGCATCGCCGTGGGGCAATGGCCGTCCGGGCTGGCACATTGAGTGCTCGGCGATGAACTGCAAACAGCTGGGCCACCACTTTGATATTCACGGCGGTGGTTCCGATCTGATGTTCCCGCACCATGAAAATGAAATTGCTCAGTCCACCTGCGCCCACGACGGCCCGTATGTGAACTACTGGATGCACTCCGGCATGGTGATGGTTGACCGCGAGAAGATGTCAAAATCGCTGAACAACTTCTTTACCGTGCGCGACGTGCTGGCGCACTACGATGCGGAAACCGTGCGTTACTTCCTGATGTCCGGCCACTATCGCAGCCAGCTGAACTACGGCGAAGATAACCTGAACCAGGCGCGTGCCGCGCTGGAACGCCTCTACACCTCGCTGCGTAATACCGATGCGTCGGCAGCGCCTGCCGGTGGAGAAGCGTTTGAAGCCCGCTTCCGCGAGGCGATGGACGACGACTTCAACACGCCGGAAGCCTACTCGGCGCTGTTCGACCTGGCGCGTGAGGTTAACCGCCTGAAGTCAGAAGATAAAACCGCCGCCGATGCGCTGGCTGCCCGTCTGCGTCAGCTGGCCGGTGTGCTTGGCCTGCTGGAGCAGGACCCGGAACTGTTCCTGCAAAGCGGCGCGCAGAGCAACGATAATGAAGTGGCGGAGATCGAAGCGCTGATTAAAATGCGCAACGATGCGCGTAAAGAGAAGAACTGGGCGCAGGCCGATGTGGCCCGCGATAAGCTGAATGAGCTGGGCATTATTCTTGAAGATGGCCCTGCCGGTACCAGCTGGCGTCGTAAGTAACTCCTCACTCCGGGCCGGCAATCGCTGGCCCGTTTTACATCCGGGACGCGTTGATATGATTCGTCAGTTTGCCCTCACTAACTATCGCTCCATCCGCCATCTTGAGTTTGAACTCGGCCAGCTGAATGTCATCAGTGGTCCCAACGGCTGCGGTAAATCCAATCTGTATAAAGCGGTACGCCTGCTGCACGAAGCAGCGTGTGAACGCCTGTCGCTGGGGCTGGCGCAGGACGGTGGCATTCAGAAGGCGATGTGGGCGGGTGGAAAGCGGCCCGGTGAACGCAACAGCGAGCTGAAACGCATGGTGCTGGCGGTTGAGATGAGCGACTTCGACTACCAGCTGGAAATTGGCTTTCCCGAGCCGCTGATCAGCCTGTTTAACCTCGACCCGCTGGTGAAAAAAGAACAGCTGTGGCTGAGCGGCCAGCGACGCCGCCGATCGGCGCAGCTTCTGGAGCGCAACAACCAGACTGCTTTTTTGCAAAATATCGAGGGTGAAAGAGTGGCTTATCCGGCCTCGCTGCACGCGGAAGAGTCGGTGTTTGCTCAACTGGCGGAACCGCATCTTTACCCGGAGGTGTCGCAGGTGCGCGAGAGCCTGCGCGGCTGGCGTTTCTACCATGAATTTGCCGTGTGGCCGGGCAGCGCGCTGCGTGCGCCGCAGGTGGGCATTCGCTCACCGGTGCTGGCCCACGACGGCAGCAATCTGGCCGCCGCCTTTGAAACCATTCGCGAGCGCGGCCACAGCGAGCTGCTGTTCTCAATTCTTGAGCGGGCGTTTCCCGACAGCCGTTTTGAAGTGGACGCACAGGGCGGGCGCTTTCAGCTGTTGATGCATCGGCAGGGCATTCTGCGGCCGCTGGAGTCCGCCGAGCTGTCCGACGGTACGCTGCGCTTTCTCTGCCTGGTGGTGGCGCTGCTCAGCCCGCGTCCGCCCGCATTTATGGCGCTTAACGAGCCGGAGAACAGTCTGCATCCCGATCTGCTGCCCGCGCTGGCGGAACTGATTGCCGAAGCCAGCCGCTACAGCCAGCTGTGGGTGACCAGCCATTCGCCGCTGCTGGCGCAGCAGATTGCCGAACACGCCGAGGTGCGGCACTACCAGCTGGGCCAGGTAGATGGTGCAACGGTGATTAGCGATGCCGCTGTCTGAACGGCATCGTCCCGGTTATTTTGCTTTAGCCGCCCGGCTGGCGCTGTAAATCGCCAGCAGCGGTGCCAGCGCCAGCACGCCAAACAGCACCCGCGAGGCGCTGATTGCCCCCTCGGTACCGCCCGGCACATTCAGCCCGCCCATATTCGCCAGCATGCCGGAGAGCGCAGCGCCCAGCGCGGTAGCGAATAGCTGTACGGTAGAAATCGAGGTGGCGGCGGCGTCCTGATCTTCTGCAGGCGTTACCTCCAGCACCCGGGTCAGCAGATGCGGCCAACCGATACCAATCCCGAAGCCCACCAGCAGCAGCGCCAGCGAGATCGCCACCAGCAGCGTGATGCCCTCGGCGATCTGTACCGGAATCGCCACGGCCAGCATGACCATCCCGGCCAGCACCAGCACCGGGCCAATAACAATCGCCAGCGTAATACGCTTGCCCTGCCAGCCGGAGCTCCAGACTTCGGCCAGCGTCCAGCCTGCCGCCATCAGCGCCGCCAGATAGCCCGACATCAGCGGAGACTGGCCGTGCAGGTGCTGAAGGAAGTAGGGTACGAAGGTTTCACTGGTCATGCCGACCACCAGCAGGCCAATGGTCAGATACAGCATCAGCAGCGGCGAGTGAAGGCGCAGCGCATTGCGCGGCAGCAGGCCAGCGACGCCTTTCAGTTCACGACGTACCAGAATCGCCACCAGAATCACCGCCACGCCAACCCCGAGCAGGTTATAGCTCAGATCCGCTTCGGTACTGCCGAGGCTGATGGCCAGTACCGCCGCCGTCAGCAGCAGCAGCTGGATACCCGGCAGCGGCGCGGCAGGCCCGCGATCCTGAGCATCGGCGGGCAGCGCACGCCAGATAAGCCAGGCGTACAGCAGCGACACCGGAACCAGAAAGCCAAATGCCATCCGCCAGGCGTTGATATCGGCAAAAATACCGCCGATCGCCGGGCCAACCAGCGTGGCAACGCCCCACATGCCCGACACCAGCGCAAAGGCACGCGGCCACAGCGACTTCTCAAATACTTCGTAGATCATCGCGTAGCCCAGCGCGAACAGGAAACCGCCGCCCAGCCCCTGCACGGTACGGCCCAGCAGCATCACCAGCATCGACGGTGCCAGGGCGCACAGCAGGCTGCCGGTCAGGAACAGCGTGATGGCAATCATATAGGCACCGCGCGCACCGGTGCGGTTCAGCGTGCGGCTGGTCAGTGCCGAACCGAGTATCGAGGCAACCACGAACAGCGTAGTGTTCCACGCATACAGATTCAGCCCGCCGATCTCCTGAACGACCGACGGCAGCACGGTGGTGGCGATATAGATATTGATGGCGTGCAGCGCAACGCCGCCGGAAAGTGCAGCCGAGCGTGCGGCATTCTGACCGGAGAGCAGATCTCCCCAGTTCCCTTCATGCGATGACATAGTGACTCCGTGAGGCATAATGGTTATTCGCTCAGACGTTGTCGGCCGCACAGCTCTGAGGTAAATTAATAAAACAAGAAAACACTTGGAATATTAGTGGGGGTATAAAAATCTTGTCAACGGAACCTTCACATGAAGAGCACTTATCGACATCACAGCGGCTGCTTCATCTGCTGAAAACCCGTGGGCCACAGCAGGCTGCTGAAGCGGGAAAGGTATTGGGAATGACCGCAGAAGCCGCGCGCCAGCAGTTCAACAAGCTGGCGGCGGAGGGGCTGGTTGCTGCCTTCTCTAAATCGCGCGGCGTGGGCCGCCCTTCACAGTTCTGGCAGCTGACGCCGGAAGGACAGAAGCAGTTTCCGGATACTCACCCGGAACTGACCGTGCAGCTGCTTGAAATCGTCAGAGAAACGTTTGGCGAGCAGGGAATCGATCGGCTGATTGAAAAGCGCGAGAAGAAAACCCGCGAGTTTTATCGGCACGAACTGGCTGCGCTTGGCGGTTTAACCGAACGCGTTGCGCGGCTGGCGGAAATCCGTTCTGCTGAAGGCTACATGGCGGAGTATGAGGTGCTGGATGATGGCAGCCTGCTGCTGATTGAGAACCACTGCCCTATCTGCGCGGCGGCAACGGTCTGTCAGGGATTTTGCCGGGCGGAACAGGCCATTTTTAGCGAAGTGCTGCACGCCGATGTGGTGCGCGTTGAGCATATTCTCAGCCAGGCCAGGCGCTGTGCCTATCGGGTACAGCCCTGGCGCGAGTAGCGGTTGGGGACAACCGGCCTGCGGGGAGCAGGCCGGCTAAAGGGAATTATTTCGCCCCGGTAAAATCAATCACCATACGGCCAACGATAGTGCCGCTTTCCATTTCGTGGAAGATGGTGTTGATATCTTCCAGCGGACGGCGGGTGACCTTCGGCAGCACTTTACCTTCGGCAGCAAACTGGAAGGCTTCGGCCAGATCTTCACGCGTGCCAACCAGCGATCCCACCACCTGAATACCGTCCAGCACCAGGCGTGGAATGTTCAGGCTCATCGACTCCGGCGGCAGGCCAACGGCCACGATGCGCCCACCGGCGCGCATGGCGTCTACCGCTGAGTTAAAGGCCGCTTTAGCAACGGCAGTCACTACCGCCGCATGAGCGCCGCCCACACGTTCCTGAATCAGTTTTGCCGCGTCTTCATTGCGTGAGTTGATCACCATATCCGCGCCCATATCTTTGGCGAACTGCAGCTGCGAATCGTTGACGTCAACGGCAATCACCTTCGCGTTAAAGACGTTTTTAGCGTACTGCAACGCCAGGTTGCCCAGACCGCCAAGGCCGTAGATCACCAGCCATTTTCCCGGTGCAATGCCGGAGACTTTCACCGCTTTATAGGTGGTAACCCCGGCGCAGGTCACGCTGCTTGCTGCCGCAGAATCCAGACCGTCCGGCACTTTTACCGCGTAGTCCGCCACCACGATGCACTCTTCCGCCATGCCGCCGTCGGCAGTGTAGCCCGCGTTAACCACGTCACGGCACAGGGTTTCATTACCGCTGTTGCAGTACTCACAGTGGCCGCAGCCCTTGAAGAACCAGGCTACGCTGGCGCGATCGCCGGGCTTCAGTGAGGTGACGCCCGGGCCGATTTCCTTGACGACGCCAACGCCTTCGTGGCCAAGGATGACCCCGGTTTTATCACCGAAATCACCATTTTTAACATGCAGGTCGGTATGGCACACGCCACAGCAATCCATTTTTAACAGGGCTTCGCCGTGCTTGAGTGGGCGGAGGGTTTTTTCAACAACGTTCACTTTGTGATCGTGAGTGACTACAGCAGCTTTCATGCTCTACCTCTTCCGTTTAACAGGGGATAAGGCAGGGTAACGCCTGCTGTCGGTAATTTATTGATATGAATCAACGATCAACGGAGTAATCATTTGTGGGTAGGAGAATGGAGAAATCTTGAGCGGGTTGCCGTAATACAGAGCATCGGCTGTTTACATCGGCATAAAAAAGCCGCTATCCCGAAGAATGGCGGCTTACGCTGACAAACAGACGTGTTCTCGGCTGTTTGATGCGTTTGTTGAGCGTCAGGCGGTAACGGTAACCTGATTGCCATCGAATTCGACGGTCTGACCGGCCACGATTTTGCAGCGCTTGCGGGTTTCCACCGCGCCGTTGACGGTCACGTAACCGTCGGCAATCAGGGATTTAGCCATTGCGCCGCTTTCAACCCAGCCCTCCAGCTTCAACAGGTCGCAGAGATCCACATGTGGATGATCGCCAAGGGAAAAAGTTGCCATTATTCTGCTGCTCCATCATCGCTGCCTTCACAGGCCTGCAGGGTATTCTGAATCAGGGTTGCCACGGTCATCGGACCCACGCCGCCCGGGACCGGAGTGATATAGGACGCGCGCTCGGAGGCGGTTTCAAACTCTACATCGCCCACCACTTTGCCGCTTTCCAGGCGGTTGATGCCCACATCGATCACAATCGCGCCAGGCTTAATCCACTCGCCGGGAATAAAGCCGGGTTTGCCAACGGCAACCACCAGCAGGTCGGCGTGCTCCACGTGATGACGCAGATTTTTGGTGAAGCGGTGAGTCACGGTGGTGGTGCAACCGGCCAGCAGCAGCTCCATGCTCATCGGGCGGCCGACGATGTTTGAGGCTCCGACCACTACGGCATTCAGGCCGAAGGTGTCAATATTGTAGCGCTCCAGCAGCGTGACGATGCCGCGTGGCGTGCACGGGCGCAGCTTCGGCGCGCGCTGGCACAGACGACCGACGTTGTAAGGGTGGAAGCCGTCCACATCTTTTGCCGGAGAGATATGCTCCAGCACCTTCACGTTGTCAATGCCGGCCGGCAGCGGCAGCTGCACCAGAATACCGTCAATCGCCGGATCGTTGTTCAGTTCGGTAATCAGATCCAGCAGCTCTGCTTCGCTGGTCGTTGCGGGCAGATCGTAAGAGCGGGAGAGGAAACCGACCTCTTCACAGGCACGACGTTTGCTGCCGACATAGATTTGCGACGCCGGGTTTTCACCCACCAGAACTACGGCCAGGCCAGGTGCACGTTTACCGGCTGCCAGACGCTGTTGTACTTTTTCCGCAACCTCTTGCCGCACCTGCTGCGCAATCGTTTTACCGTCAATAATTTTTGCTACCATCAGAGAGGGGATCCATCTGTGTTGAGTTAAATCGGGGATTGGCTCTATTTTGTCAGAAGCGGGCGCTGCTGTCAGGCGGAGATTGGCAGGATATCGTTCATTACTTCGTCATCGGGTGGCGAAAGGCGGTAAAATCGTTGACTAAGCGGAGGTTGACCGTATAATCCGACCCACTCACCGTGCGCCCTTAGCTCAGCTGGATAGAGCACCGGCCTTCTAAGCCGTAGGTCACAGGTTCGAATCCTGTAGGGCGTGCCATTTTCATCTCTCCTGAAGTATCTCAAAGTCTACAAAACCCAGTAAATCAGCCTTTAAAGCGAAATCTCGTTATCGTGACATGTACTAACATCTATTGAAGTCTACAACCCTGTGGGGGTACATTTGGGGGTATGGTTCCGTTCAATGAGATGAGATACCCCCAAAATGAAGCTTAACGCCCGCCAGGTCGAGTCTGCCAAAGCAAAGGATAAGCCCTATAAGCTGGCTGACGGCGGCGGCCTGTATCTGCTGGTGAACCCTAATGGCGCAAAGTACTGGCGGCTGAAATACCGCGTTGCTGGTAAAGAGAAGTTGCTGGCGGTGGGGGTATATCCTGATGTGCCACTGGCCGACGCCCGGCGGCGTCGTGATGACGCAAAAAAGGTACTGGCAGCTGGTGGCGATCCTGGGCAGGAAAAGCAGGCCGAGAAACAAGCCAAAGTGCTGGCCGTTCAGAACAGCTTCGAGGCAATCGCCATCGAGTGGCACGACCACAAAAAAGGGAACTGGTCAGAAGGCTATGCCTCCGACATCCTGGAATACCTGTCCAAAGACATTTTTCCCTTCATCGGTAAGCGCGCGATCAACGACATTAAACCAGCTGAGATGCTGGCCGTGCTGCGTAAGATGGAACAGCGCGGTGTTCTGGATAAGTTAAAGAAGACCCGGCAGGCCTGCAGGCAGATTTTTACCCATGCGGTGATAACCGGCAGGGCAGAGAACAACCCCGTTACCGATCTCGCTGGCGCGCTGAAAGCACCAAAGCAGAAGCACTTCCCCCATCTGAGCCTCGACCAGCTACCCGGCTTCCTCAACGCGCTGAATGATTACAGCGGCAGTATGGTGACACGTTCCGCCACCCGCCTGCTGATGCTCACCGGCCTGCGGACAATCGAGTTGCGCTCCTCTGAGTGGGCTGATATCGATCTGGAGAAAGACCTCTGGCAGATACCCGCCGAACTAATGAAGATGCGCCGGCCGCACGTTGTGCCTTTGTCCAATCAGGTGAAAAGACTCCTGGAGGAAGTCCACCAGCTTACCGGCCGCGGGAAGTATGTTTTCCCTGGCCGCAATGACGCCGGTAAGCCAATGAGCGAGGCCAGCATTAACCAGGTTATTAAGCGCATTGGCTATGACGGCAAAGCCACCGGGCATGGCTTCCGGCACACGATGAGCACCATCCTGCACGAGCAGGGGTACAACACTGCCTGGATTGAAACCCAGTTGGCGCACGTCGATAAAAACTCGATCCGCGGCACTTACAACCATGCCCAGTATCTGGATGGCCGCCGGGAGATGCTCCAATGGTATGCCGACTATATGGAGGCGCTGGCGAATGGCGATAATGTGGTTCATGGCGCTTTCGGTAAACGCGCCTAACTGGATGAATAGACAGTGGTAGTGGTTGATAGTAGACTTCAGTAGACGAATAAAGAATAGGCTATGTCTAGGCTGATCCCCGAAAACCCGTACACCTCTACGGGCTGGCATAGCCGCTATATTAGAGGGCGCGAGGTGGCGTGTGAGTTGGCTTCTCTTAGAGGAACATCACAATTTTGTATCTGCTTGGCAACTCATTCATGGCATAGCTCAGGTCAGTGGTGCCAATTTATCTCAAGCAACACATTTACTTGTTAGATTGAACGAGTTTGATAAAGTTGATGGGGGCTACCTAATCCCTTTTTATGGTCACAGAAAATACGATGGTTATTTTTCCGCTTCTGAAGTGGAAATTGAACTGTGTATCATTGCGTTAAAAAAGGCCGTTCTATCACAGGTCGTCTCGATATTTGATGGCGAGAAAGAAATTGAAGTATCGCTTGAGGACGGGTTGAAATCGGGGAAAGGAATGGATTTCTTTTTCAGGAAGCAAGACGTGCTGAAGGCTATCGAATACAAATCAATGGAAATGGGAATAGATATCCCGCTACCTGACTGTGTTATTTCCGAGCGAAAAGAAATCACAGCCAGACCCTCTAAAAAAACCGAGAATGCTCAAGCCAGGTTCATCAAAAGCCTGCTTACCGTCATGTATGGTGAAGATATGGCCAACTCACCGCGCAAACACATTGATGGAAAAATGGCTCAAATCCGAGATGATTTGGCAGCAAAGGACCTACCTTGCCCCAGCGGGGTTACAGTTGAAAACTGGCTGTCAGACATAGATTAATTGCAATATTACATTTTGAGCCTGCAATATTGCGCCTTTCCCTTAAGCAGAAGCCCATCATCTGCCCTGTAGACCTCAAGCAACTACAGGAGCCTTACAGATGTCTGAATCATTGATACGTTTCCCGGAAGTACAACGCCGCACAGGATACAGCAAGGCGTGGATTTATCGTCTGATGCGTCAGCAGCGTTTCCCACCGGCTGTGAAAATTGGTGCACGGGCCATTGCCTTCATTGAAAGCGAGGTTGACGCTTGGGTAAAACAGCGGATCGCTGAATCGCGTGGGGAGGCAGTGTAATGCAAAAGAAAACCCGCACAGAGGCGGGCATTATCGAACAGGTTAGCGCCTTCGATAATACCCGCACCAGCTCCAACAAACCAGCCCCGAAAAAGCACCGAGCTCGCTGCTACATGATGCGCACCGGCGTGAATGGCTTCACCGAGAACGAGATTCTGCGGTACTGCCGGCTGTCCAGCGCTCGTAACTATGCGACAGAGTTAGAACGACGCCTCGATATTCGCCTGGAGCGTATTGACGAGCCGAACAGCGACGGGATCGGTAGCCACTTCCGGTACCGCATTACCTGCCGCGCTGACGTAATGCGCGTGATCCAGCTCGTTAACCGTAATGCCGCAGCTGGTGGCTACACCGGCCTGTCGAAGCAGGAAGTAAACGACATCCTCACCTTGTACCCGGACGCGTTCACCGCCGCTTAATCGGAGCCTGACAATGAAAACTGAAAAAAGCAGATTAATTTCTGAGGCCGCCCCTCAGCCCTCCACCAGCATGGCAGTTATTTTTACTGCTGATGAAGGTGATATTTCGGTAATTAAGTTTGAAGGTAAGACCGTTCGCATTGTGAATGTATATGGCGTGCCGTGGTTCGTTGCTAAAGATATTTGCGAGGCGCTGGATATCGTCAACTCACGCGATGCTTTGAAGTCTTTGGATGACGACGAAAAGAATACTGTAGCTTTAACCTACGGTAATCGGGGTAACCCGCGTCACGGTGTCGTTGCGGAGTCTGGTTTCTACAAACTGATCGCCCGCAGCAGGAAGGCCAGCACGCCCGGCACATTTGCCCACCGGTTCACCAATTGGGTATTCCGTGATGTGATCCCGTCTATCCGCAAAACAGGTGCGTATGGCGTGCCCTTCGCGTTCCTGAATGACCACAGCAAGCGCAAAGCAGCTTACACCCACAAAGTCAGCAAGCGCGGCTCTGCCCTTCAGTCCTGCAAAGCTGAGAAAGCACGTCTAATCGCCGAAGAAGCAGAATTGTGGCGCAAGTATCAGCCTCAATTGCCGGAGGTTCACTAATGAATGCCGTCCAGATGAAGGGCTTCCCGCTGGCTGGCCTGTTAACCTTTGTTAACCTTCAGAACTTAGCAAAACTTAGCCACAACCTCACAAAACCAGACATGCGGAACTTGTCAAAACTTGACATTGTTATCGGCAAAATTACGACAAATTGCGACGTTGAGAACCTGTCAAAACCTGACATACGCCCGGTGGTGCGTTTAACAGCTTGGCTGTCAAAAGTTGTCATTGAAAGCGTCGGGACGTTGACAATTGTTGACATCAAAAGCGCCGAAATGATGGCAAATGATGGCACTCCGCAGCTATCACGGGGCGAGCCCGCCCCCATCGCTCAGGAGTTTTGCGAGTCCATAAAAAAGGGCAGCACATTCGGTGCGGCCCCGGGTGTTGATCTGTCGGTGGGTCAGTCTTCAGCAGCGTCTGATTTTGGTGCGCGTCGTTGTAGTTCTGTACGGGCGACACTCACCAGCTGCTGGATATCCTCGCCGGCTTTCGCGCCGATCTCCTCAATGCGGATAAGCGCGTCTCTTGCTAAAAGGAGTGCGGATTCTGCGCCTCCACTTAACTGGCGGCGGGCAATCTCCCCACGTATTGCGGTGACAATGAAATTAGCCGTTGATTCATTATCGTATTTAACGGCATCCATTTCCTCGATTGCGTCATGTGGCACACGCGCCGCCAGAGCCTGTGATTTTGCATTTTTCGCTCCTGTAGCCATTACTGAACTCCTCAAATATTGGTGTGCAACAGTATACAGCGAAAGTGAAAACATAAAAGACTTGACGTGTTCACCACCTACATACGATTATGTTTACACCTTATCCACAGGTAAGGCACAGGAAACACCAGAAATAACGAAGCCCGGCAGTGCGTCAACACCGTCCGGGCCTCTCACCACCACCGTTAAAGCAAGTAACGAGGTAGCTATGTCCGATCATATCACACCCATTTCCGGGCGGGATTCACTCACCCCGAAAAAATACCAGTACCGCTTTCTGGCGCTTTCACGCGCTGACGCCGCTGCTCGGCCGTGCCGCGTATCCATCGAGGCAGCCACGGAGCAGGAAGCCCGCCGCGCGCTGGCCCCGCTGTTCATCCTGTCACTGGCCGCCCGCCTGCCTGCACAGGAGGCGCACCATGCGTGATACCCCAGCCATCGTCAAACCTCAGCAGTCTGCTGCCCTGGACTACCTGAAGCACGATGCCGCCACCGCCGCCCGGTATGCGGACGAGTTACAGCAGCTGTTTAACCTGCATTTGGATGCCCGTCTGCGTCAGGCAAACCCCGAGGCCGGCGCGCGCTTCTGGACGCTAATTAACGAGCTGAGACTCGCCACTGGCCGGACGGAAATGCGTATTCGCTCACTGGAGGCAAGCCAATGACACGTCCCGTAACGCAACGCGAAATGAACGCTGTCGATGCTCTGGAGAAAATCAAAGCCATCCTGAATGCCGCGCTATTTCTGACATCTACCAGACATGAGAAAGACGCTCAGATAGAGCTGATTGGCCTTGCAGAAGATGTTGCCACTCGCGCACTGGGGGATCGCCAATGACAATTTACAACGACCTGAATCGTGTCGATTTCAAGTGTGAAGATCCGCAGCAACTGCAGGAAGTAGCAAACACTGCCAGCAATGCTGCTGCCAATCTGCTGATTGGCGTATCGGCCTTAGGCTCCCTGATGTTCTGGTCTGCTGATAACGAGGAATACAGCCCGGAGCAGGCGAAAGAGGACATGTACAGCATCGGCGCAATGCTGATGCCGCTGGCGGAAGTCGTGCGCGCACTCAGTGATAACGCTGAAAATGCCCGTTTTGTTGCCAGAGAATTGGTTAAAGGAGGTCAGCATGGCTCATGAAATCACCCTGCAGCAGGCAGCTGAAAGCGCTGATCAGGCCTGTGTTGCGCTACATATGCTTAGCAAGGCTGTTGGAGATATGGACACTGGGGGCATTGAAACCGCCATTGTTCTGATAAGTCGGCTGGTGGGGCGTTCTGCCGCCTGGCTGCTTGAGGAACAACATCAGCGGGAGAACGCGCAATGAGAGCTCACACCAATATCGACAAGGGAAAAACCGAACGTGAACACATGTTGCTCGTGCTGAGCCGACCGGAAGGGGTTTTCCCCAGCACTCCGGAGAACCTGTCGCGTGATCGCCTGATGCGCATCCGCGCCGGCGTCCAGCACCTGCTGATTAAAGTAGTACCGACCCTCGAAAGCTCTCCGGTTCGCCAGGAGGTTTACCTGTGGCTGGATGAAATGCTGACCATTCTGAGCGCCGAACAATGTTGCGCCACGCAGGAAGAGATTAAACGGGGTAAAGGTCTGTGAAGAATATCCTGAATTTCCCACGTAATACCTCAACCCTGAGCCGTATCACTGCCGAGGCCGTGCCGGATGGTGTGCTGATGGGCAATCGTGTGATCGGTTATGCTGCGGTGGTTCGCCAGCTCGACAAGGGGCAGTTTGATGCTCCTGTCTCTGACGGGTTTGGCATCATAGCCGAGCTGTCCCTCGCTGAGGAAATGGGCTGGTTCATTCCTACCGTTGAACAGCGCGTGATTGTCTGGCGCTGGATTGTGGCCGGTGTGTTCATCGTTGAGCAGATGAAGGAACACGGACTGTCAGATGTTCCACAGGGCGACGGCAGGACGGTTAAAGCTGCTATGTATGTTGGCCCACAAGGTGCTATCAGCATCTACCCTGCGGCGGAACGGTTCGCTCTGGCTAATCACGCTGAGCAGGTGATTTTTGAAGAGTTCACCCACGACGAGCCACTGCTGAAGGTGGTGGTTATGTATCAGTCGATGGTTGAGCCGTCACCTCATGGCGGGCTAACGCTGTCTGCTGCCGGGCGTGAAGGGCTTTACATCCTGCATGACGGGTTTATTGAACTGCTGCAAACCGAAGGTATGCCAGCAACGCCAACGGCGCACTGAGGGGAGCATATGCGAAACATCGACTTAATCAGGGAAGTAGCAAACACCGCCGCCGGGCGCTGGCCTTACGTGCTCGGGCTGGTGGGCATCACCGTCCCAAAATCACCGCGCCAGCACGCCAGCTGCCCCGCCTGCGGCGGCAGTGACCGGTTCCGCTTCGACGACGGAGGCCGCGGCTCCCACTTCTGCAACCAGTGCGGGGCCGGGGATGGTCTCGACCTGGTGGCAAAGGTTAACCGCTGCGATGCCACCAGCGCCGCGCAGATCGTCGCTGATGCGCTGGGTATTGATTACCGGGTAGCAGATACAGACCCGGCAGCCAGCGCCCGTCGGCGTGCGCAGATTGACGCAGAGCGCCAGCAGCGTGAGCAAGCTCGGCAACTGCAGGACGCGGCCAGCGAAGCAGAACGGCGCCAGGCGTTTGAGCGTGAGTATCAGATACTCCTGAAACGTGCACGACCAGGCGTAAGTGAGTACCTCACTGCCAAAGGGCTGCCGGGGGCTTACCACCAGTGCCTGCCTGATGGCCGGATGCTGATTAGCCTGACTGATGAAACAGGTGCGGTCACCGGTGCGCAGACCATTACCCGCAGCGGCGTCAAGATGGTGCTGACCGGCTCGGTTAAATGCGGCTCATATAACGCCGTGAACGCACCTGAGCAGCCGCAGGACGTGATTATTGCAGAAGGCATGGCTACGGCGCTGACGCTCAACCTGATGCGTCCTGACGCGTTGACGGTTGCGGCCATTGATGCTGGTAACCAGGTGCCGGTCGCAGAGGTGATGCGCCGCCTCCACCCCGCCGCCCGGATCACGATTGCCGCAGATAACGACTGGCATTATCCGGGGGAGCTGGACGAACACGGCAAACCGAAGGTTAACACTGGCCGTCTGCGTGCCGAGCAGGCAGCGCGTATCGCTGGTGGGTGGGTGTCACTGCCACCGGTAGAGCATAAGGCCGACTGGGACGACTACCGCCAGCAGAACGGGCTGGAAGCGGCCACAGCAGCGTTTAATGAAAATCAGTACCAGCCACAGGATGAAACGATGAAAGCCCAGCTCAAAGCCACAGAGGCCAACAAAAGCCCCGCTGACAAAGAGGAGCAGCTCAGAGCGCGGGTTGAGAGCCGCCGGGATGGCGTTTTCTGGATCACCGCTAAGGTGGACAAAGACAGCGGTGAAATCATCACTAACGAGGCGTGGCTGTGCTCCCCTCTGGAGGTGATCGGTATTGGCCGTGACGACAAAGACCAGTTCCTTATCCTGCGCTGGCAGCCTGCAGGCGCAACGACAACGACCGTACAGGCGCTGCCGCTGGCCGACATCGGGGAGCGTGAGGGCTGGCGTGTGCTGAAAGCCGGCGGCGTCAACATCACCACCAAACCCGCGATGCGCGCGACCCTGGCAGACTGGCTACAGCGCAGCGGCCCGCGTGAGATATGGCGCGTGGCACAGGCCACAGGCTGGCAGTGTGGCGCGTACATCATGCCCGATGGCGAGATCATCGGCTCCCCGGATATGCCGGTGCTGTTCAATGGTCGCAGCTCTGCGGCGGCGGGCTATACTTGCAGGGGAACGGCTGACAGCTGGCGCAGCAGCATTGCCCGGCTGGTGGCCGGCAACTATTCGATGATGACCGGGATCGGTGCGGCGCTGGCGGCCCCGCTTATCGGTCTGGCGGGCGCTGACGGCTTCGGGATCCATTTCTACGAGCAGTCGAGCGCCGGTAAGACCACCACGGCCAACGTGGCCAGCAGCCTGTATGGCAATCCCGACCAGCTGCGCCTGACGTGGTACGGCACCGCACTGGGGCTGGCAAACGAAGCCGCAGCACACAATGACGCGCTGATGCCTCTGGATGAAGTTGGCCAGGGGGCTGACGCCCGTAGCGTGGCGCAGTCGGCTTACGCCCTGTTTAACGGCGTGGGCAAACTGCAGGGGGCGAAGGAAGGCGGCAACCGGGATCTGAAGCGCTGGCGCACCGTGGCTATCAGTACCGGGGAAATGGATCTGGAGACGTTCATCTCCACCACTGGCCAGAAGGTGAAGGCCGGGCAGCTGGTGCGCCTGCTGAATATTCCGCTCAGTAAAGCCGTGAGGTTCCACGATCACCAGAACGGCAAACAGCACGCCGATGCGCTGAAAGATGCTTATCAGAGCCACCACGGAGCCGCCGGACGTGCCTGGGTGAAATGGCTGGCAGACCACCAGCAACAGGCCGTTGAGGCCGTCAGGGACGCGGAGAGCCGCTGGCGCGCGCTGATTCCGGCTGACTACGGTGAACAGGTACACCGTGTGGCGGCCCGGTTCGCCATTATCGAGGCTGCGCTGATGCTGGGCCGAGTTATCACCGGGTGGGACGAGCATACGTGCCGTGATGCTGTACAGCACAGCTTTAACGTCTGGGTACGGGAGTTCGGCACCGGGAACAAGGAGCATCAGCAGATCATCGAGCAGTGCGAGGCGTTTCTAAATGCCCACGGGCTGAGCCGCTACGCACCGTTCCCGTATGACCCGGCGGGGCTGCCCATTCGTGACCAGGCAGGTTATCGTGCGAAAGGCGCTCACGATGCTGATCCGATGATTTTCTACACCTTCCCGTCAACGTTTGAGCAAGAGATAGCGAAGGGCTTCAACGCCAAACAGTTCGCTGAGGCGCTGAAACAGGCCGGGATGCTGACGCCGCCCACCAGCGACCGCGGATATCAGCGGAAGTCACCGCGCATCGAGGGGCGGCAAATCCGGGTGTACGTGCTGAACTTCCTCCCCGAAGACGGCCAGCCAGAGTAAGGTAATTTTTAATACATACGTAGTTTAGGTGTTGGTTCAGTTGGTTCAGTTGGTTCAGTGATAAAGGTTTATTGATTTATAAGGTTTTTATCTTCCGGGCTGAACCAACACTGAACCAACAAAGGGCTGTTTTGAACCAACAACGAGTTATCGATCCTTTCCTGGCCGGCCTCTCTTCTCAGTAAACCCCCTCACTCAAAGCGTGACATGGTCTGCTAAATGCGGGCGTTTTCTTATCAATCATTGATCGAATGCAGATAATTCTGATATAGATTTGTAGACGTCTATAGAACGTAATGGACGATGAAATCATTAATACGTCTGGGATAATCGCAGGAGCGATACATGAAAAAGGTCATCTTAGTGACACTCTTGTCACTTTTTGCATTCACAGCAACCGCAGCCAATACCCCCTGTTCTGGTAAGAAGGGCGGCATATCTCACTGTTCCGGCGAAAAGTTCGTTTGCAATGATGGTTCAATCAGCAAGTCGAAGAAGATTTGCCGTTAGGATGAAAAATGAAGATCGGATATTTATTCCCCGCTGCATGTGGCATAGCAGGTGTGGTGCTTCTGGCCTGGTTTGTCGCCAGTGGCGCTTGGATACCGGGAAATTAGGTGGAATCCAAGCATTCTGGTGAGATGAGGTTTCAGAGATGTGATTAGGGCTTTTATGATAACTCCCTAATTTTATAGATAGTTCCGTGATATAAAAAGAACGGCGCGCTTTTGTTATTTTACTAAGAATTAAAAAGGTTATAAGAATGAAGATTGGTTTCTACGCAGCATATGCTGAAGATGGCAAAAAAAATAAATATAGCATTGATGTGCTAAGTTTTCTCTTGCAAAAAATAACTCAATCCCAACAAATCTCTTTGGATTGCAATGATTATTATTTGTATCTGCATTTAATTGATCCAAAAACAATTCTATTTACGAAGACAAATGACTCAAACTTAATTCAAAAAATCAACAGGTCGAAGTCTTCCGTAGAAGAGATTCGAAAAAGTTTAGCAAGTGATGAATCTCTAGGGTTTGCCTCTTTCATATATTTTGATGACAGCATAATTGGCTTCGCGAGAAGTATGTACGGGCCAACTACAAGCGATCTGATTTGCATTCTTAGCAAAGAAAAAATGCCAATCCCTGCCAGTACTAAAATTATAGTTGAACCACTAATGCGCGGCACTACAAAAGCGGATGTGCAAAAAATGCACTTTATTGGAAGAACTACCGTGAAGGTAGAAGCTTCATCAGGGCTTTCTGAGGGAATCTTGAAGCTTTTAGGTGCAAAAAATATAGAGGGAGAATTGCTAGACTCTTTAGAGATAGTTATCAAACCTAAATTCAAGAGGAATATTAAATCTCTTACTAAAGAGATAGTTAACAACCCGAATAAACAGTATTCAGATGTTGCAATGAGAGCGAAAGACGAGGCTGGTGATGTCCTTGCAGATCATTACCTTACAGAGAAGGGGCATTTGTCTGCTACAATCCATAAGGCGACCAATGCCGAGATCGCTGAAGAGATTGAGTATGGGTTTGCGCGAATGAAAAAAAATATTTTGGAAGTGTTTGCTAACCAAGTCGGGAAATTGAAATAAACTCGCTTGCTAAAAGGAGGGGGGTATGTCAAAAAAAATAATTCTAGGATTGATTGTTATTGCTGTGCCTTACTGTATTGTATATTTTATATATATCGCTTTTAGGCATTATATCCCCGGCGTGTCTTTTTCTAATCATAGAGATGGCTTGGGCGCAGCAATTGCTACATATGCAGGAACAATGGTGGCAATATTGATTGCAGCCATGACATTCCTTCTTGGAAGTCAGGCGAGAAAAGTTAGCCAGCTTAAACAATATGGATATATGACTTCAATCGTTATCATGTATGGTTTAAGCTTCGTAGAACTCGGCATACTTTTTTTTACAGGGATATTACTAATCTCTAGCATGCAAGGTTTTCTACTTCCTACCATTGCGATAGGAATAGCAGTAGCGTCCTTTATGCATATTTGCATGCTATCCATACAACTATACAATGTTACCCAAGATTAAAGAGAAATCCGGCCACCGCGCCGGTTTTTTCATCTCGCCATAGCGGCACCCCTTCTGTAAAACTCACGCATAACCTTATGAGCTATAGATCACTTGCCACCCTTCAAAATGCCCATATCTTATTTATAGGCATCAACGACGTGTCATGCCTATGTATGGCATGAACGACATGTTATGCCTATGAGGGCTGATATCCCTTAGCGTTAACTTGCTGTGCTGGGAGGGAGCGGATATCTGAGGTCGATTTGTGGGGCATCGCTTAAAAGCCGGCCAGATCTTGCCATCAGGTATCCTGCCATCTCTTCTGGCGTCAAATCTACATGGAACATGTCTTTATCCTGGAACCATTCATCAGGCCAGTAAATGAGGTCCGACGGATTGGCATCAAAGTTTTTCTCCAATAATCCCAGCGCGTAACTTTGTTCAGATTCCTTGCCTTCAGCATTGCAAACGAAATTGATTATTTGAATTAGCTCATTCCAGGTTAAATCATCAATGTACTTTTCCTGGTTAAACGCCGTCCGGGTAAAGTTCTTCGCACTGGTCCACGAGGAAAAGTCCCGGAAATCAGAGAATGCTTGCGGGTTGATAACCTGGGCGTTCCAGTCGGCGATCATCGCTTTCAGCCCTTCATCATCTTCGCCTAAGCCGGTATCAATCCGGGAGCGTATCTCTTTGGCTGCTTCAGCTAACATCTCAAGTTTCTGGCGACTGATTTTAGCTGGCTTCAAGCGCTCGGGTAATGGCATTTGGTCTTCCTTGCTAAGTTGAGGTTCGGTAGCGATGGGTCGTTAATCAATCTGCTTTAAAGCGGCATCCAAAGTCCAGACACAAACAATTTCCTTTCTCAAAACGATCTTATTTTCGTTTCATAAATTGCCATGCAAACGTTAAATTTTCCAGAATGACGGTACAGATGTGAACATATTGTCGGTTGGTGGCAGACTCGCAGACAGGCATCACATCTGGTGGTAAGCCAATGGCAATGGAACGTCTCGCAGTCTCCGTGACATGTCACACCGCTCAGAACGGCGAAGCCACTTACTGGCTGGGCGTGGTGGCTTTTGGTAAGCAAGCCGATGATCTGGCCAGACACCGTAAAGGCGATATGGTCAGCGTTTCCGGCTCCCTGCAGTTGAACCAGTGGAAAGCGCAGGACGGTATTCAGAAAGAACAGCCTCAGGTTGTCGCTGACATCGTGATAAGCGCCCGGACGGCGCGGCCGGGCTGCAGACAGAGTTCAGAACAGGAGCCTCCATCTGCCGCGCCTGGGTGGGACTCAGAAGGGATTTATAACCAGGTTTCACCACGCGATGACTTTTGAGAGATAGCCACATGATCAGCACAAAAAAAGACACAATGGCGGCTGAAGCTTCCGGCGGCCCCGAAACAGCACCCAGAGGCCACCAGCTCACTCCTACCGCAAAGCGGAACCGCCGGCGGATAGATAATCTGATAAAGCACTTCCCGGACGTTCTGAGCCGAAAGGAGCCCGTGCCGCTCAAAGTTGGCATTCTGGACGATATGGTAGACAGCCTGCAGGCGCGCGGAGCCACCATGGGAACCGGGCAGGTTAAAGCTGCCCTGACAGGTTACACCAGTGCACGACGTTACCTGCGCGCTATTGCTGCTGGTGGGCCACGCTATGGCATTGACGGGCAGCCATGTGGCGAAGTAGCACCGGAGCACCAGCAGATCGCCGCGGATGCTATCGAACAGCAGAATGCCAGGCCGGTACTGGAGCCGGGTTAACAGAGGGGGTTTCAGTTGCCAGCGCATGGCCTCGCACAATAGGATTGACCGCACAACAATGAAAGGGGATCGGACGTGAAAAAGCTCTTACTAATTGCTTCATCCTGTTTACTTCTGGCGGGCTGTAACGATGAAAATAAAGTATTCGGTGTGGAAATTGGCGGTTCCGAGAAGCAACTTCGCAACAAAGTCACCATAGAAAGTGAGGATTTAATACCATCTAAGGTTCACTTCTTGGAGTTGGCGCTGAAGGCCGCACCTGAAAATGACGTGGGGGATGAGGCTACTTACGTGGCATCTTCTGTCGATGGGGTAATAGTAGGTGTTCGCGCTAAGAGGGATGACGAAAAAGGAATTTATTATTCAGGAATGTTAGCTTACGCCAAAAATAAATTAGGTAATCCGATAGCATCTGACCAAGGAATTATTAATGAAGAGAAAGTTAACGAAATACCTATAGGTTGTGCAAAAAACGGATCCTGCCCCACCCCTCAATACACGGCTTATAGAAAAGGTAGCTTAAACGCCCTTGTTTCCAGTGGTAATGGCCAGACGGATATAATGTTTTACGATGATGATCTTCAAAAAGCCTTTAAATAAAGCCTACACCCGCCCCGCATTGCGGGGTTTTTCTTGCCGCAATCATTGCGTTTTATGAAACGATTGTTTGATTTATTGCAAATATCGCAATAATATAAAACTGTACAAACAACCAGCAAGGTGTGTCCGATGGCCCATAATCCCAACTTCAAGCCCGTACTACTGACCGCCGCGCAGATGGAAGCGATTAAACGCATCCAGCAGCAGCAGCGTGATAGCTCGATGCTGAATGCTGCGCCAACAATCAGTGCGATAGCTCGTGGGCTGATTGATAAAGCGCTTAAGCACATGGAGGTGTAGCAATGGAGCAATTACAGCGCCTTGCCGATGAAATCGCAGAAACCTACATTGCGCAGCTCATCAGAGAAACCGGCAGTTCGTTCATTGAGCACAACAATGTGCGTGGTGAAGTCGTAAAAACTTTCCTTGCTTCAGGCCTTTTGGATAACGCAGTTAACGCTGCAAAGTCCTTGCTGGGATCGGCAAGTTATGAAAATGAGGCTTATAAGATGCTGGTGGGCCTTATTAACTTTAACGGCCCCAGCCGAACTATTACAGAGCAGGGGATCAAAGTTATCAGCCTGATGAATCGTAAAGCCCTGTCCAAAAATAAACCAACCCTTCAATAAGGCGGAAAAAATGGCCGGTTCATTTAATGCAGGATCTGTAATTTACGAAGTAGATATGGATACCCATAAGCTTATTGAGGCCCGGCGTCAGGTAGAAGCAGCCCTGAATGGAATGGGCGGCAGCATGGGTAGGCTTGAGGCCAATATTAATCGTACTGAACGCGCCGTTGACTCAGCCAGCCGCACAATGTCCAGCCTAAGTTCCGTGGCTAAAGGTTTACTGGCAGCGCTCTCTATCCAGCAGGTGGGTGCGTACGCTGACGCCTGGACCGTACTGAATAACAAGGTCGCTAACTCCGTTAAGCAGGGAGAGCAGCAGGCTGAGGTTATGCAGCGTATCTTCGATATTTCGCAGGCTACACAGTCCAGCCTGAACGGTACCGCAACCCTTTATGCCCGACTGGAACGAGGCACGCGCCTGTATAACACCAGCGCGGAAGACCTGACAAAGCTTACGACGATCATCAACCAGGGGTTTGCTGTTTCAGGGGCAACGGCTCAGGAAGCTGAAAACGCCATCGTTCAGTTGTCGCAGGGGCTTGCTGCTGGCGCGCTACGTGGTGAAGAGTTCAACTCTGTCTCTGAGCAGGGTAGTCGCCTCACAATCGCACTCGCTGACTCTCTTGGGGTGTCGCTGGGTCAACTGCGCGCCATGGCTGCAGAGGGTAAACTCACAACCGAAGTTATCGTGAATGGGCTGTTATCGCAGGGTGACGCGATCGGTAAGGAGTTTGCCAAAACCACGGTCAGTATTTCGCAGGGGCTGCTGGTGGCCGGTAACAATGTGACTAAGTTCTTCGGTGAAAACTCCACAGTGAAGTCTTTCGCAGCTGGCTTCCGTGACTCAGTAATCACCATTTCAGAAAATCTGGAAATGCTCAGTGGTGCGTTAATTGCCGCCGCAGCGGTGATGGGCGGCCGATTTACTGGTGCGATGGTAATAGCAACCGCTTCCCAGGTGTCGAGGATCCGAACAACCATCCAAAGTATTGCCGCCACCCGGCAGTCAGCGCAGCAGGAGGCAGCCGCCGCCGCAGTGACGTTAAGAAAGGCTGAAGCAGATAAAGCCGCTGCCCTTTCTGCTCTGAATTTGGCAACGGCGGAATACAACGTTGCCAGAGGTTCGGCGGCAGAGGCGATTGCTCTTGAAAACGTTATCCGGCTGCGCGGTGTTTATGTCGCAACGGCAGCTGAGGCAGCATTAGCGAACAATGCGCTGGCAGCATCACAGGCAAAAGTTGCGGCAACGGGCATTACGCTTTCAAACACGATGAAGGTCATCAACACTGTCACCGCTCCGCTGGGTGGGCCCATCGGTGTTTTAGCAATTGTCGCCGCCGGCTGGTATCTGTATGCGCAAAGACAGGCAGAGGCGAGAAAGGAGTCGATAGCATTTGCTGATACACTGCCCGATGTAATTAAAAAGCTAAAAGACATGAATCTGGCGCAGGCGCAGGGTGTTCGGGCAGATACGATTAGCTCTATCAAGGCGCAAAAGGAAGCTCGTGAAGAACTGAAAAAGAGCATTTCAGGTCTGAGTGCTGATTATAAGAAATATATAACTTTATCGCATCAATCTGGTGCTGCTGAAGATGAAAATAATGGCTACTACGTTACCGCATCCAGAATAGCAAATGAGTTAGCGAAGAAGCGTCGAGATCTGGACGGGGTCACAGCGAAGCTGAACCAAACGAATGAGGCCCGTAGACTCATCGATATTGAAGTTAACCGGGCCATTGTTGACCAGATGAAGGCCGCGCGTGATAACGCGCGGGCAGTTGCTGAGGCGGAAAAGCAAGCCTCTTTCCTCGGCGGCACTCAGGCGTTCCTGGCCGAAAAGCTGGGGCAGTCAACACATGAACTACAGAAATTCAACGCTGAAAGCCTCAAAATTAATTGGGGTGGCACCGCTGGTGAGAAACTCATCAAACAGGCCGAGCGGCGTTTAGAGCTATCAAAACTCGAGGGAGAGGCAAAAGCCCGACTGCAGGCTAAATATGACGCCGAAGATGCGGGAACGGTCGATCCGCTGGCAATTAAGCAACTTCAGGATATGTATGCTGCCACGGAAAAGAATACCCAAGCCCGCAAGGACCAGACAAAAGAAGACAACGCCGCAACATCTGCAGCAAACAAGCTGGCGAATCAGCATGAGGCCGTCACTCAGAAGCTGGCCAGCCTGCAGCAGCAGGCAGCACTGACCGCTGATTCAACACAGGAGCTTACCCGGGCTCAGGCCATCCAGCGTGCAGGGGAGTCACTGGGCAGCGCAGCAACGCCAGAGCAAGTCAAACAGGCCCATGATTATGCTGCCGCCATCTGGGATACAGCCGCTGCCATCAAGGCGCGCAACGCCGTTCCGGAGCTGAAAGAAAACGCCGACTACACTGCGCAGAAATCGCAGCTGGAGATGCTGAAGAACGCGACGGATTCCAACGGTAAGCTGCTGCTCAGCCAAGATCAGTACAACCAGGCATCTGAACAGTTGGAGCAGGACCATCAGGACAAGCTGGCACAGATACGTGCCGGGAAGGTTGTCACGCCACAGCAGCAATCAGCGGGGATGGTGGACCCGGTACAGGCACTGGCTAACGAACAGGCGCGTAAGCTGGCCTTAATCCAGGCGTTCGAGAAGAATAAAACCCTGACGCAGGATCAGGCGCTGGCGTTGCGCAATGCCGCTGAAACGCAGTACGAACAGCAGCGGATTGCGGCACAGTGGGAGATATGGCGCAACCAGAGCGCCGGTAATGAGGCGTTGGCTGCTTCATTCGACGCTCTGGCCGGTAATGCCTCCAACGCGCTGACGGGCATGATTACCGGCAGCATGAGCGCCAGTGAAGCGATGCGGTCACTTGGCTCCACCGTGCTAAACAGCCTGGTAAACACGTTCGTGCAAATGGGTGTGGAGTGGGTCAAGTCGGCGGTTATGGGCTCAGCTGCGCAGCAGGCCGGAGTTGCGGCATCGACCGCTACGCAGATCGGCGGTATCGCTGCCACTACCGCAGCCAGCACGACGGCGGCCGGCGCCACTATGGCTGCATGGCTCCCCGCTGCTCTGGTTGCCTCTGTGGGGTCCTTCGGCGCCGCGGCAATTGTCGGAGGCGCCGCCCTGGCCAGTGCTTTTGCGTTGTCTAAAGTCATGGGACGTAAAAACGGCGGTCAGGTCAGTGCTGGTGGCCTGTATGAGTTCGGCGAGGGTAATCTGCCAGAAGTACTGCAGATGGGCGGAAAGAGTTACATGCTGCCGGGTAACAATGGTCGGGTGTTCAGCAACAGCGATGTTACCGGCGGTGCGCCGATGATCAAGAAAGCATCCACCGGGAGTGAATATTTATCAAATTCGAAAGGAAATCCGGCACAGAATGACTCTTTGAGCAGCAAACAAGTTCAGGTCAATGTCCAGTTTTACGACCAGACCAGTGGCGGACAGCACTCCTTTGAAGCTCAAGCCAGGCAGGAAGGTAATGTGGTTACTGTTGACGCATTTTTGAGAGATTTTGAGCGAGCTGGACCAATGTCTTCGCAGGTTCAGCGGACCTTTGGCCTGAATCGTAAAGCAAATGGCTCTTTCTAACATAAATTACTTTGGCTGGGTTTATTGTTCGCGGTGAGTTGAAATCTAACGTAGGATGCGCATGGATGCGTATTGCCATGGCAGGAAGCTATGCTTTTTCAAGCTACTGCTAATGGAAAAATTAGTTAATAGTTGAAAAAATAACCTTCCTAACGTGGGCAGTTTACAATCAATAACATAGATTGAATTTCTTTTCAGACTTACAAATGAGTACCAGTAGGTTATATTTTTTGGTGGCCATAGTGTTTTTTGGGGTTGTGCAACTCTTATCTTAATAAGTATAAGTTAGCTATCGATAATGTGGATGATTTGTAAGTTTTTCTTGATGTTTTTTGCTTCTCCCACTAACCCACGGCATAAAGTAAAAAAATTAAACTATCATTGAGTAAAAATTCTTAAGATTATCGTCGATTTCATATACTCCAGGTCGAATTGTCATTGAAAGAAAAGATGGTTGGGAATAGTCCCCGCAGAGTATCCACTCGTCCTCTAATCCATCTCTGTAAGCGATCGCCGTTCCATCTCCTTTAAGGATTTTTGGGGTAATCCAACTTTTGTGATAGAGCACAACGCTCAGTGGATCCTGGCAATAAATTCCAGGCTTCAGCCATAATTCATCGTGCCCATACTTTCTTTTAAGCTCTTTTAATAAGTAAATAAAACTCATTTTTCTTGTCATTAGTTAATCTCTGCGATGTAGAATACGTTGTTTTTTTATCATATGAGGTTGCTTTGACCAATCATGTATTCAGGCTCAGATTAGAACTGAAGTAGATAGGAGTCTATAATTATTACAGGTAATTACAATAACTAGTTAAACAATAACAAGAAAAAATATTTTGAATGAGTTTTTTCGATAGCTGATGACTTGCATTGTAAAAATTCAAGTGGTAATTTATAAGCTTATGTTAAAAAAGGCTATTTTTTTATTTTCATGTTGTAATCGGACTGTTCACTTAGCAGAAAAGGAAATCAACATGAATACCGATGCCTGTGTTATTAATTAAATTAATGATTTCATCTGCATAAATGACTCAGTGACCTGCTAGACTGATTCTCACTCGATACTTCTACCACAGGCAGCTTGCATGACGAGGAAAAAACTGAAGCTTAGGACATTGCTTATCTGTTTGTCCACTGGTGGAGTGATGCTGACATCGTTGATCATAATGAGTTGTATTAGTTATTTTCAACGAGAAAATATTCGGGAAACTCTTGCTGACAGGAATGCTGCTTACGCTCAAAAAGTTGCGAGCACAACGGAGCAATATTTTTCTTCCGCACAAAAGCAGCTGGCATGGAGCGCAGACTTTATATCATTAAACTATAGTTTGCGAATGATACGGTCAGAGGTTGAGCGTGTTTATCAGCAATCTGACTATTTCAACTCAGTGATATTTGTTAGTAAAAATCATGAAGTGCTTGTAACAACTAATAAAAGAAGAAACATGGATGGTTTAAAGGTTTTTTCTGAAAATAGTTTTAAAGCAATTTCTTTAAGAAAGCCAATTATATCAGATCCTTATATCTCTGTTGCGGGTAACCTTGTGGTTGTGATATCACAACCTGTCTTTTCAAAAGGTGGTAATTACATTGGTTATCTTGGAGGTACAATCTACCTCAAAGATGAAAGTATGCTTAGTCGTATTTTGAATCAGCATTATTATGGGGCTGCAACTAAGGTAAGGATTTTAAGTGATGGTGGGGTGGTTATTTATGATCGAGATGTAAGTCTTATTGGTAAGAGTGATTTGTCACACAAACCCTCAAAAACCCCCAGTCTTGATATTGAATTGACGAGGAGAGTATCCAATCCGGATCTAATATCCGGCGAAGTGATTTTGAACGGTGTTGCATGGCATATTATTGTCTCGAGCAACCAAGAAATAGTTAACAACATTCTCTTTAAATCAATAAGCAACGCGGTACCTTATATTTTCTTCCTTGTTTTTATAGTTTTTTTGGGGGGTGTTTGGTTTTCTGGTAGGATTTCAATTCCTCTGGAGAAACTTGCAAAGTTTACTTCAAAAAATGACGAATCCAAAATTCTGGAGACGTTTTCAAATGTTAATACATGGTACGATGAAGC
The DNA here is from genome assembly GCF_016624545.1 of Erwinia sp. S38. Classification (NCBI taxonomy): domain Bacteria; kingdom Pseudomonadati; phylum Pseudomonadota; class Gammaproteobacteria; order Enterobacterales; family Erwiniaceae; genus Erwinia; species Erwinia sp. S38. The sequence goes on from NZ_JACVTS010000006.1 coordinate 184,239, forward strand.
TGAACAATTGAGAAAAGCTTTACAATCAAGATTTTTGAGTATTAATAAAAGAACGGAGAAGCTAAAAAATGAGTCGATGACAGACCATATGACAGGAATTCTTAATCGTAGAGGGTTTTTTAGGCAGTTAAATCTCCTTTCTGAGAATATAACATATAGCCTAATGATGATTGATGTCGATAATTTTAAAATGATTAACGATAAATTTGGTCATGATGAGGGGGATATTGTTCTGAAGGAATTTTCAGGGATTCTTAAATCATATTTCAAGAAACCATCGCTAGTATGTCGCTATGGAGGTGAGGAATTCATTGTTTTAATGAAAGACAGTAATCATATCGAAGCAATTGCAGAAAGTGATAGAATCAAAAATATAGTATCAAGCCATAGCTTTGGAAATGTGGGAAAGGTCTCCTTCTCAGCGGGTCTTGTTACCTTTGTTAATAGTGATGTGGAAATTAGAGATGTTCTGCTTCTTGCAGATAGTTTGCTTTATAAAGCTAAGAAATCGGGAAGAAATGTTGTCTTCAATCAAACGTACACTCAGGTTGATTAAATATAAAAAATAGAAGGAATATCATGTGTGGCTTTCAATTTTTTTAGGGTGTTATGTGTAACAAGGTTAATTATTTTTTTATCCTCCTTAACACCTGATTTAATGTTGAATTTTGACGTGGGGTTGCTTTTTGAATGAGGTTTTACGATTCTTTTTGCACGCTAAAATCATAAAGTATATATCTTTTCATTGATGGTTATCTAAGTGTTGTCTTGTTTTTTCACCATCCTTTATAACATTTGCAGATAGTGGTTAGTAAATTTAAAAATAAGAATGATTCACATGGTGAGAAGATTTGTGAAGAGGTCGTTAACCCTATCTTTGCATGGGTTGACGGATGGTGGATTATCATAAGTAGATTAACGGAGATTTAAAGTGGTAGCTGCTTTTCTATAAAACCATGCGAAAATCATGATGTAAGGTTTAGGGTATGGTGTTGGGGCTAAAGGGGCACGGAAGGCATTTAGCATATCTAAAGCGGTTTCTGCCAGAATGTGTCTACGAAAGTACCATTTCGAGTATGTTTTCTCAATTAACCCGCAAGAAATCAAAAAAGCAGCTATCCTTAATTAGTCAGGTTTTTTCGTGACTATCATGATGAGACTTGGCAATTGCGAGGCTTCTAGATTCTTCGAGGATGTCATGGGAAATCATAAGATGTGCTTGCTGTATATTGAACTACGCTTTCAATGCTGCTGGTGATTAAATTGGAATTAATATCTCTGGTGTACCAAAGAAGATGTCTAGATAAAAGTCTTGATAAACCATGTTCTGTTATGAACTTTCAGAAACTGTATAACTGATAAAGGGATTGAAATATGAAGAAGATTTTCTTAAGTACTTTCGCAGCAATTATTGCTCTGTCTGCACTTACTGGATGTACACGCACTAGCTATGCTATACACACAAATGATGGCAGAACGATTATCAGTGACGGAAAACCTAAAGAATCAGAAACAGGTTTAATTGGTTATACTGACGCAAATGGAGTAAAACAGCAGATAAATAAACAAGATGTAAAAGAGGTGTCGGAAATACCTCACTAACATCAATCCATCTAGCGAACAGGCTTCAATCCGCGTACGGGTGGCCTGTTCGCCGTTTGTGAATGTCATAATCAGCTAACAACACAGTCATTACTGAACACTACTCCAGACGTTGATTAACTGCCTCATACCCAAAATTTCCCGGGCAACTGTTGTCCTGCCGCCCGGGAGTTGCAACATTAAGCCCGAATACGTCGGTACTCAGGGTGTGTGTTAACCCCCCAGAGGCCTGCGAACGCACTTACGATTGCACCGATCAGGAGTGCTATAAACGACCACAGGGCCATCCTTGCCCCAGCACTTGCCGCGGCGTCAGCTTTTTCAATGGCTTCTTTCTTGAGTTCTGCATAGCGCGCTTTGGTTTCTTCCAGTTGACCCTGAGCATCATTCAGACGTTCCCTGACCTGAGCTATGGCGTTATCACGGGATTCAATAAAGTTATCGACAGCTTTGTCTGCTTCTTGCTGCGTCATTGTGGTATTAGCTGACAAAGCCTTTTTAACATCTTCCCGATCTACTGAATTTGCAACAGTCTCAGCACGCGATTTCAGCTTATCGCTCAGGCGATTAAGTATGACATCACTGCTATCAGGACTCACAGCAAGATCCTTGAGCGCACGGGTAATATCATTCCCTGCAGCTTTAAGCTGTGCCTGAAGATATTCAGGCTGAAGCTCGGGAATGCCTGATTTTTTTAGAGCATCTGCAACTTTCTGGTCAGCATTATTTGCTTCAAAGCTGGTATCAAGCCCCATACGTTCAGTAAGCTCAGAGGCTACATCTACCGATCCACCAGCAGCTTTCCCTGCAAGACTACCTATGCCGCTCACGGCACTTCCGGTTGCAGAAGCGACACCACTGATAGCACTGCCTGCAGTATTTAATACTCCACCTATAGCAGCAAAGCCAAGCACCGAAGCAATAATTAACGATGTAGCCCAGCTCAGAAAACCGTGAACAGTACCATCCGTCCCTGCAAGACGGCCCGAAATAAACCCGCCACAGGCAAGGCTTATAACAACCGAAATCACAGACCAAGCTATAACAGCCTTATCAGCACCATTAATGATATCCTCTGATTTTGGCTGTAACATTGAAAGGCCGAGACTAGTCCCGAGCGTTGTGAAAAGTAGCGACAATGCAATTGCTGTTACCACTCCTGCAATCACACTCCCCCATGAAATACGTCTGAACAGAACAGCATCTTTATGAATTTCCATAATATGTCCTTAAATTATAAAAAAACGCACCAGTTGCCTTAAAAGTGTAGCTTTGTTTCAAGATTATTCCGAATGCTAGCGGCCACATGAGTGTCTTAGATATGACTTTAGGAGCTAAATGATTAGTTTTTTTGATAATTTGATTGGTAGGAAATATGAAAATAATGCTAATAGATGAATTTTTGCACATTCTTTTATAGGAGTTGTAAATTTTTGGATATCTAAATTTGCGTCTGGTGCAGAGGAACACTGTTACATCACTGGGCATCAGGCCGCGTTGTGAATGACTGCAAGTGACTTGCAGCAGTGATCGGAGATTTAGGAAGTGTGGCTCTGTTGCCGGGTTTCTATGCTAAAGTTGAGCATAATTTTGACAGAGTATGACAGGACGGTGATTCATGGCAGCGCTCCCCTCAGTTGTTAAGGCATTCATCGTTCAGGCGCTTGCGTGTTATGACACACCAACTCAGGTCGTTAAAATAGTCCAGGAAGAGTTCAGCCTGAATATTACGCGCCAGCAGGTTGAATCACACGATCCAACGAAGGCGAACGGCAGAAAGCTGGCGCAGAAGTGGGTGGATCTGTTCACTTTCACCCGGGCGCAACTTCAGAAAGAGCTCTCGACCATCCCGATCGCCAACAAAGCCTATCGGCTGCGGTCGCTGGACAGGATGGCCGCAGATGCAGAAAGTCGGAGCAACTATGTGATGACGGCCCAGCTACTCGAACAGGCCGCCCGGGAGTGTGGTGACGCCTATGTGAACAGGAAGAAAAACTAAGCTAATTAACAGCTTGGCTTCCAGAAGAATTCACCCACTACTGACATACAGATAATGTGTTCAGTAGTATTAGTCAGGTAACACGTCATTTAATGAGCCTAGTTTAATGCTGGCTATCAGAATCGCCGATAAGCAGATCATGCACTCTTTTATTAAGATAGCTAGAAAGATAGTCAGAGCTTATCCTTAAGTGTGTTTATTTTAAACCGGCATGACTTTTTTTAGGTAACAATCGCACTGTTCTGATTTGCGCGTTGTTAAATGCTGTTTAAAGTAGAAATAGCAATAAAGCCATTGTGAGGTACAACCATGCCAAAGAAGCTATTGCGTACATCCGATTCTCGACATCAGCCCAGCTAGCAGGTGATTCGATAAGGCGCCAGAATAGACTGATTGATGAATGGATCTCTCAAAACCCTGGTTACGAACTGGATGACATAACTTACCACGATTTGGGGCTGAGTGCTTTTAACGGGGCGAATGCTGTTAGAGGGGCGTTATCTGACTTCATTAACGCGGTAGAACATGGGTATATACCTAGGGGCACAGTTCTCTTAGTCGAGAGTTTAGACAGGCTTTCGCGAGAAAAAATAGGAGATGCGACAGATCGCCTAAAAAACATCCTGAGAAATGGCATCGATGTTGTGACTCTCTCCGATCATACCCGATACTCTGAATCATCCTTAGATGACCCTTACACCTTAATCAAAGCCATATTGATATCTCAGCGTGCTAACGAAGAAAGCGAAGTCAAATCACGCCGAATGCGCTCTGCATGGCAGAAGAAGAGAGAAGAGGCAGAGAAAACAGGAAAAATTATTACCCGTTCCTGCCCGCGATGGCTGAAGGTATCTGAAGATGGGCGTGGATTCCAGATAATTGAGGCACGAGCAAAGGTAATAAACCAGATTTTTAAACTCAGACTAAAGGGACACTCGTTGAACGGCATCACAAAATTGCTGAACGATAAAAAGACAGAAACACTAGCGGGTGAAGTCGGTGTGTGGAATCCATCAACGATTGAGAAACTCTTAGGCAATAAGGCGCTTATCGGTACATACGTGCCGTCCTATCAAACGATGTCAAAAGGTGTTAGAGAGATTCCGAATTACTTCCCTCAGATTGTTGCCGAAAAACTTTTCAATGATGTTCAAGGTTTCAGGCTGACACCATTCGGGAAAGACGCTACTTATGACAATCCATATTTGGTCAATATTTTCCGTTCCGTACTCAGGTGTAAGCGCTGCGGGCATTCGATAATGATGTCGGGGATTGATAGCAAGGGCATGGGGTACTATGTGTGCCCGATGAGGCGCCTGCATCGATGTGACTCTCCTGCGATCAGGAGAGGGGACGTTGATACAGTGTTGATAGGCACACTGCTTGCTAGCCTTGATTGGTTTCTGAAAAGTCATGTTGGTTCTGGCCGTATCAAGCCGCTAGAAAATCGTCTGACTGAATTACACATTCAGATAAACAGGCTCATTGAGGCGCTACAAATAGCACCTGATGTAGAGCAGATTGCAAATAAAGTCAGAGAGTTAAACAAGGAACTCCGAAATGGCGAGATTCAACTGAGGATGCTGAAGAGTAAGGGGGACCGAACGTCTGGATTTGCCATATCTCAAATGGATTTGAGCAACCGCAAGAACAGAGAGCGATGTCGGGATTATGCAATTCGTTGCCTAGAGAAGATTGTAGTTGATACTGCTTGTGGGCGTTGTGACGTCTATCTTGCGAATGGCGTTAGGCTGTTAAATTTTCCATTGCTCAAACCGATAAGCCAGCAATCCCTGATAAGTGCGATAGAGTATTTGGACGAAAACACGCTTGTTTTGTGAGCTAATTGGCTGTGCCGATAAGCATAACTAAAAAAATGTTGGTTCGCGGTCTCTCATTGTTGGTTCAGCGCCCCCCTATGTTGGTTCAGTTTTTCAGAAAATAATCAGTTAAAACAGTCGTCTTTACAAATTGAACCAACTGAACCAACCGAACCAACACCTTTCTGCTTATATAGAGAGAAACACCCGTGGCGTGAACTGGCATACTCATCTGCGCAGTCGATAATCCCCCCTTCATAAAACTTCAGTTCGCAGCAACATCGATGCGCCAGTGTCATCGCCATTTCTCCCGGCCAGCGCGGCAAAGCAGTACCCGCTTGCCCCCCGGGATTGCGTAGCATGAAGCCCCCAAACTGCGCAGTCGGGTAAGCGAATCACAACCCTGCAGATCAGGTCAGGAGGGTACAGGCTTCTCTGGCCGGCGGCGGTACGCATTGAGCTGGTACGCAGTGAGGTACGCAGCGAAAAGGCACATTCTGATGCGTACCTGAGCCGTATGCGACTCACCGACACACCCACATCTTAGACAGGCAGACAATAGAATTGATCATGCTCAGCCTTGCCAAAAAGAGCGGAGAGCCGCTCAACAGGCACTCCCTCATCGGCTTAGAACAAGCGCTTAAGACAAAAAATGAAAGACTAAATGTACTATCAATTGGATATCCAAGACTAAGAGCGAACCCACAATGAAGACGTCCGGAGACCCTACCAGACTTGTGTAGATTCTTTTAAGCGATTGACATATCATGATCCCATGTATAACATTGAGGTTGTGCGAGTAAAGCCTGGTTAACTGCGACGCTTGAAAAAGTATCGTAAGCGTTATGTAAGAACGTCAGCCCAGGGTTCGCACACCACTTCTGAATAAAAATTCCCACATGCCTTCACTTATAGTTTATCTCGATGAAAGTGGCGATTTAGGCTGGAGTTTCGATCGTCCTTATCGCGCCGGTGGTTCTAGCCGTCATCTCACAATTTCAAGTTTAGCTGTTTCGCCCGCGGCCAAGGACTATCCCAAGCGAGTTATACGTAAACTATATAAAAAGTTTAAGTGGGATACTAAAGTCGAGAAAAAATGGTCTGACATGAACCAGATCGAGCGAAATTTTTTTGCTCAGAAGGCATTAGAGCTCCTGCAAAGTAACCCCCAAAGTATCAACTATCATTCCATAACGGTCAAAAAAGAGAATGTTCAGCAGCATATACGTAGTGATGCTAACAAACTATATAACTACATGATATGCTTGTCATTAATTGATGAAATGAGTCGGTACGATAACGTCACATTTGTACCCGACCCACGTTCTATAAAAGTACAAAGCGGTAATAGTTTACACGACTACCTTCTTACCCAACTTTGGTTTGAACGTGGGGTTCAGACTCTGTTAACCACCAATCCTATGCCTAGCGATCAATGTTTGAGCCTGCAATTTGCTGATATGCTATCGGGCTTAGTTCAGCATCATTTTGAAGATGGCAACTCTGAGGCATGGAATATTTTGAATGGGCAAATCCAAATAAAGAAACTGTTCTTTAGATAGCGCTTCTTATTAATTTTTTTCTATCTCTGCCATGCGCTATAAATTTCCTTCATCCACGCTTTATCGGCTTTCGTGAAAGAGTTCTCGACCATTCCGATCGCCAACAAAGCCTATCGGCTGCGGTCGCTGGACATGATGGCCGCACAGGCAGAAAGTCGGAGCAACTATTCGATTACGGTCCAGCTAATCGAGCAGGCCGCCCGGGAGTGTGGTGACGCCTACGCGGACAGGAATAAAAGGTAAGCCATATGCCACTAGAGAAACAGATACGCAGTCTCAGGCGAGTCACCTTAAGAGCTGTTGGTGGACATGCCTCGTGGTGCGATAAATGGGTCCAAAAGGGCCACACAAAAACATTTGGGGGTACATTTGGGGGTATGTAGATAAATCGAATGTTAAAAATAACATTAATTACAATCTGTTAGGTGTTAATGTTGAATCCTGTAGGGCCATTAATTTTCAAGTCATTAAGCTATTCTCAATACTCCCTGATTTTATCCCTGCGTCGTATTTGTGTCGTGAATACTCTAAAGTGCGTTAATTTTGCGTGTATTTGCAGCCATATGGTGTTCGGTTTCGTATGCCCTTAACGCCATACCCTGTCGATAAACACCCATTCAGCTAAACAACCCAGACGCAAAAAAACCACCCCTGAGGGTGGTTTTTCGTTTATTCGAATCAGAGTATCGGCTAAACCATCAAGCCTTAGCCCCAATCGCCGTTACCGACTTACCATCCTGCTTTGTCTGCGGACGCACCGAATACATGATCGCCACCGAAACAAACAGCGATACCGCCATCAGCACAAACGACAGGCTCGGATTACCGGTCAGGCCGTTCAGTAATCCCACCAGCCAGGCACCGGTAAAGGCACCCAGCGCGCCAAAGCTGTTGATCAGGCCCATTGAGACACCGGCCACGCTTTTTGGCAGAAGTTCGGGGATCAGCGCAAAGAACGGACCGTAAGGCGCGTATATACAGGCGGCAGCAAGAATCAACAGCCCGTAGGAGATCCAGAATGAATCACTGCCCAGCAGCCACGAACCGGTAAACGCCAGTCCCGCGACCAGCAGCAGCGGCCAGACAAACAGTTTGCGGTTCTGAATTTTGTCAGACAGCGTTGAGACGATCAGCATCAGCACGATCGCCGCCAGGTAAGGCACGGCGGCCAGCCAGCCAACGGAGACGATATCGCGATTGGCCCCTGCCTTAATAATCGACGGCATCCACATCATGAAGCCGTACACGCCAATGCTCCAGAATACGTGCACCAGGCACAGGCAGATCACGTTGCGCGAGGTGAAGGCTTCGCGGTAATTTTTTACCGGCTTGATGTCCTGCTGTTCGGCGACCATCGCCTGTTCTAAGTCGCGCTTCTCACTCGCTGACAGCCACGACACCTGTGACGGCTTATCGCGCACCGCCCACCACCAGAAAAAGGCCCAGGCAACCGCCGGGATACCTTCGATGATAAACATCTCGCGCCAGCCCCAGGCCTGGATCAGATAGCCGGAAAGAATCGACATCCACAGCACGGTCACCGGATTGCCGAGTATCAGGAACGTATTGGCCCGCGAGCGCTCACCTTTGGTAAACCAGTTGCTGATAAAGATCAGCATCGCCGGCATCACCGCAGCTTCCACCACGCCGAGCGTAAAGCGGATAATCATCAGCATCGGAATATTCGCCACCAGTCCGGTAGCGGCAGCCAGTGCTCCCCACAGCAGCAGACTGACAAACACCAGCTTGCGGACGCTGCGTTTTACGGCATAAACCGCGCCGGGAACCTGAAAAAAGAAGTAGCCGAGGAAGAACAGGGCACCTATCAGCGATGAAATATTCTTGGTAATCCCCAGATCTTTATCAATACCGGCCGCGGCGGCAAAACCGTAGTTGGCGCGGTCAAGATAGGCAAGACTGTAGGTAATGAATATTATCGGCATTAAATAGAGCCAACGTTTTTGCGATAGTTTGACGTTTTTATTCATTGGGCATCCTGGTATCAAATAACGTTTATTTAGCGACGATGGATTGCTACCCATAGACACATCACCTTCAGGCACTCCACGGTCTTTTTAGCGGCAGGCAGCGTTTACTGTTACCGATAACAGTAAATAACATGACACAACGGATGCGCGACAAACAGCGCAGTTGATGGATTTAAAACAGAGTTGTGATAGCGCTTAGAAAGTTTGGAACATGGATAAGTAACATGCGGAAAGTGGGATTACGGAGCAGGGCGCATTAGCCATACAACAGCGCCGCCAGCGCAATCAAAGCCGGAATCGACTGCACGTAAAGGATCTTCCGGCGGGCGGTAGCTGCCCCGTAGATGCCGGCAATCATCAAGCAGCTGAGGAAAAACAGCTTAAACTGGAATCCGCCCTCGCCAAGCCACAGCCCCCACAGCAGACCGGCGGCCAGAAAGCCGTTGTACAGTCCCTGATTTGCCGCCAGCACGCGGGTGCTGCGTGCAAACTCCTCGCTCAGATTAAATGCCCGGCGGCCGGTTGGGGTATCCCACAGAAACATCTCCAGGATCAGGATATAGATATGTATTGCCGCCACAAGGGCGATAAGCGTGTTGGCTAGCATGGCGGATACCTCAGTGAAAGAATATCTTCAGAAGAGTATAGGTAACTTCCAGTTAATCATTCAGTCTTCTGAGTTTTCAGACGTTGGCTCCGTGGGATATCTGGTGCCATATGCTTTATATATTTGCTTCACCTGCGGATTATCCAGACTTTCATAAGTCATCTCTTCCTTATCCAGTCCATCCAATCCTTTGATTCCACTTATCATATCCGACCAACTTTCTCGGCTGGCGATCTCAACGACCAGGGGGCTTAGATAGCGATCAAGGTGGCCTTTGAATGGTTCTTTGATTTCTGCACTCAGAGCCTGAAGATAGTCATCTTTATTTGTTTTCGACCAGTCGATAGTGAAGTTAGCTCGCCAGCAGAGTTCCATAAAAACCAGCAGAATAGTACGCCCATTACCATCCAGGAAAGGATGCGAAAATGCCAGTTGCCCCATGACTTCCCCCGGCCGCTCTTTGAACCGGGTTTTATTTGCAGCAAGCCTGAGTGCGTAATCGACAGACATTCTTATTGCGTGGGGATGTTCGAAAATAGTGGCGTTCTCGTCTTGCAGGGCTCCTTTGAAAACGGCTAAGTGCGGCACCAGTTCATTACGATCTTTACCCGCCCAGGGATAAAAATCAGAGAAGAGTATTTCATGGACGTTGAGGACGGTTTCGTAGTCGATTGACTGCCGAGAGGCGAGTAGGTTCAAGGCATCTTCAATACTGAGTTCGAAACAGATATGCTCAAATTTTTTCACTTCTGCGGGATCTTTGAGCCGCCGGAGATTCCGGAGATAGCCAGCAGTATCGAAATCGTTGAAGGGATCGAAGATCATCCGGCAGCTTTATTATAAAAGTCTTTCTTTTCCTGAAGATACTCATCCTGAAAGCTGAGCGCTTCCGACTTACTCAGAATGCCTTTTCGTTTAAGATTGACCAGCAGCTGTTCGATGTTGTCCAGTTGAACATCATCCCCGGCCAGGCGCGTAATGGCTACGGCCATACGGCTAAAACCGTCACGTTCTGCTGTAACATTATGAGATTGAGCTAATCTGCGGACTTGATTAGCAACGCTGATTTTAGCTGTTTTGGTCATCGAAGAGCCCTCGCATGTTGGTTTAATTATAACATCACGTGGCTACGCTGTCTCTCGAAGGCAGTACAGGCTTTGTCTCTGGCTGCGGGGTTAATCACTTCACCGATTCATAGCGATCTGTAAAATAAATATCACCCACCTCACAAAATCCCCTTATTCATTTCCACTAATTACCCCATCAAAAATAAGCGTCACATCACAGTTATTCCACCTTTTGAGAAGTAAGTCTCATTTTATTATCCACAATAACAAGCGGTTTCCCCCTGGCGGAGGAAACCGGTTCTCTTTTCGCTTTCGTTAATCCGCTTATTATGTTGCCAGGACATGCTGAAGACAAAAGTGGAGACGTCGCAATTATGTTGATTGCCAGAGAGAACATTTTTCTGAATAAGAATTTTAGTAGTAAGGGGGAGATATTTCAGTTTCTGTCGCAGCAGGCGGTTGAGCGGGGCTGGGCGGCGGATGCAGAAAAAATAGAGGCGGATCTGTGGGCCCGCGAAAATCAGTATTCCACCGGCTTTGAAGGCCAGATTGCCATCCCGCATGCCAAAACGGTCAACGTGACCGAGGCGGGGGTGATCTTTATCCGCCTGCAGCAGGCGCTGGACTGGGAAAGCCTGGACGACAGCCCGATAAAAATCGTTTTCGGCCTGTTTGTGCCGGAATCCGGTGCGCAGCTGCTGCACCTGAAAATCATCAACAGCCTGGCCAGCCAGATCGTCGAGGACGACTTCCGTCAGCAACTGTTTGATGCCAAAAGCGAAGATGAACTGTTCAACTACATGCAGTCGCGTGTGGTGATTGAGGAGGACGCATGAATATTGTTGGAGTCACTTCCTGCATCGCTGGCCTGGCCCATACGCCAATGGCGGCAAAATCGCTGGAAAAAGAGGGCGCAAAGCTGGGCCACAACGTCAAAGTGGAACAGCAGGGTGCGATGGGCATGATGAACAAGCTTTCCCCGGCGGACATTAGTGCTGCCGATTTTGTGCTGATTGCCGCCGATCGATCCATAGAAGAAGAGGAGCGTTTTGAAGGGAAAGTCATAATCCGGGTAAAAATTGGACAGTGCGTCAGCCACGCCGCTGAAGTCATTAAGAAATGCGTCGCCGCCGTTGAAGAACGTAAAAATAAATAACTCTGGTGATCCTATGAAAAAAATAATGGTGGATATTAAGAACCATCTGATGACGGGTATTTCCTTTGCCCTTCCGGTGATTATTGCCGGTTCACTGATGGTGGCCGTAGCAAAAATTATCGGCATTGCCTTTGGTGCTTCCGATCTTAATCAGTTTGCCGACGTGCAGGGAATTAAAAACTGGCTGTATCAGACTCAGGAAATAGGCTTCAAAATAATCGGGCTGATGAATTATATCCTCGGTGCCTATGTGGCCTATTCCATCGCCGGGAAAAAAGGGCTGGCGGCCGGTTTTGCCGCCGGGCTGATCGCCTCCATCACCGGTTCCGGCTTTCTCGGCGCGGCAATCGGTGGCCTGCTGGCGGGCTACTCCTCCGACTGGGTGGCGCGCAAAGTACGGATCACCGGCTCGGCGGCGACCTCGGTGCCGTTAATTATCCTGCCGTTTATCACCGTTGGCCTGCAGGTGCTGGTCATGCTGCTGCTGCTGGGCGATGCCCTGAGCTGGCTGAACAGTTCGCTGATGTCCTGGGTGCAGGAGATGACCAAAGATGGCACCAGTACCGTGGTACTGGCGGCGGTGCTCGGCGGCATGATCTGCTTCGACCTCGGCGGCCCGGTGAATAAAGCGGCGTGGGGTACGGCGAATGTGCTGTTCCTCAGCGGCGTGTATCTGCCCGCCATCCTGGTCAACGTGGCGATTATTATCCCGCCGCTGGGCTATGCCGCCGCACGTTTCCTGCGCCCGGCTAACTACAGCCAGACGCTGAAAGAGGCCGGCAACGGCTCGGTGATTATGGGAATCCTCGGCATCTCCGAAGGGGCGATCCCCTTTACGCTGAAAAACCCGGCACGCCTGATCCCGCTTAACGTTTTTGCCGGTATCGCTGGTGCCATGACCGTGGCCCTGCTGAAAGCCTATCCGATTATGCCGCCGCTGGGCGGGCTGTACGGCGGGTTTACCGTCGGCAACGCCTGGGCCTACTTCGCCGGTGCGCTGGTCGGCACGCTGGTTATCGCCTTCGGCGCCAACCTGCTGGTCAACTTTAACGATGAACCGACGGGAAGCGCGCAGGCCGATGACTTTGCTGCGGACAGTATCGAAATCAAATTTGATTAATGACCCGAGTGGTTTAGGGACGATGTAATGAACAAGAAAACCGTACATGTTTATACCCACACGCACTGGGACCAGGAGTGGTACTTCACCACCTCGCGCTCGCGTATTTACCTGTTCAGCCATATTAAAAATGTGCTGCGCGTGCTGGAAGATAACCCGGATTTCCCCAGCTACCTGCTGGATGCGCAAAGCTCGCTGATTGAAAGCTATCTGCAGTGGGCACCGAAAGATCGCGACCGCCTGCATCATCTGATTGCCGAACAGCGCCTGATTACCGGCCCGTGGTACACCCAGACCGACCAGCTGGTGATCCATCAGGAGTCCGTAGTGCGCAACCTGTATTACGGTCAGCGTATTGCCGCAGAGGCCGGTCACAGCCTGCCGCTCGGCTACGTGCCGGACTGCTTTGGCCAGGGCGGCAACATGCCGCAGATTTATCGCCAGTTCGGCATCCGCCACGCGCTGTTCTGGCGCGGCATTGCCGATAATACTCTGCATGAAACCGAGTTTCTCTGGCAGGGTGATAACGGCGATAAGGTCTTTGCCGTACAGATGCCGTGGGGCTACCACTATGGCGGCCTGATCGACGAAACGCCGGCGACCATGAAGGCGTTTCTCGACGAGAAAATGGCACCGATCGAAGCCCGCAGCACGCGCCAGCATCTGCTTTATCCGCACGGCTTTGACCAGGCCCCGGTACGGGAAAACCTGCCGGAGCTGGTACGTTCGTTCAATGAATGTGACAGTGCCCGCCACTACCAAATCAGCAGCCCGCTGGAGTTTGTGCAGGCGGTGGAAAACGAGTCAGGCGGGGAAGTGCGAGTATTGCAGGGTGAACTGACCGAGGGCAAACACTCCCGCGTGCATAAAACCATCTTCTCCTGCCGCGCCGACCTTAAGCTGCTGAATAACGAAGTGGAAGCGCTGCTGGTCAACACGCTGGAACCGGTACTGGCGATCGGTCGCGGGCTGGGGCATGACTATCCATCGCGTATCGTGGCGGATATCTGGAAGCTGATGTTCTATAACGCCGCACACGACAGCATCGGCGGCTGCAACAGCGACGACACCAACCGCGATATCGCCTTCCGCTATAAGCAGGCGCGCGATTTGGCAAATAACCTGCTAGAGTCGGCCACCCGGCAGATCAGCATCCGCATCCCGCGCGAACACGACTACAGCTTTACCGTGTTCAACCCGCTGCCGAACCCGGTCACGCAGCAGATCATCTTCGAGGCGTGGCTGCCCGGCCTGCCGTTCACCCTGCGGGATGCCGACGGCAATGCGCTGCCGTGCGTCATTGAAGAACAGGAAGATCTGACCCAGTACGTGCTGAATCAGACCATCCGCCTGAACCCGGGCAAACCGTATCATCGCCCGGAAAAAGTGTTCCGTACCCGCCTGACGGTGGCCGCCCGCGATCTTCCGGCGCTGGGCTACACCCGCTGGCACCTGGATTTCTCCGCCGACGGCATCAGCCCGCGCCAGGTGGATGCCGGGACGGTGATTGAAAACGCAGCCTATCGCATTGAAGTGGAGGGCAATGGCCTGCTGGCGATTACCCACAAGGCCAGCGGAAAACGCTATCAGCGGCAGATGCTGCTGGTGGAAAACGGCGACGACGGCGACTCCTACAACTATTCGCCGCCGCGTCAGGACATGTTCATCACCTCGGAGAATGCGCTGGTACAGGCCAGCCGCCAGCAGGACGATCTGCGCCAGACGCTGCATCTTGAGTATCTGCTCTCGGTGCCTGCCAGCCTGGAAGAGCGAGCGCAGGGTATTGCTCGTTCACCGATGAAAGTGGCGGCGACCGTCACCCTGCAGGATGACGATCTGATCCGCTTCAGGGTGGATGTGGAAAATGATGTGCTGAGTCATCGGCTGTGCGTACACTTCGCCACGGATATTCTGGCCAACGTCTCCTGTGCGGATCAGCTGTTTGGCGTGGTCACCCGGCCGGTGCAGCTCAGCAACGCGCTGGCGGTGTGGGAAGAGGAAAACTGGCACGAGAAGCCGATCGCTATCGAGCCGATGCAGAGCTACGTCAACCTGCACGACGACCAGCACGGTTTCACCCTGCATACCAACGGCGTGCGCGAGTATGAAATCGTCGGTGACGGCTTTGATACCATCGCCGTAACGCTGTTCCGCACCTTCGGCTATATGGGCAAAGAAAACCTGCTGTACCGGCCAGGACGCGCCTCCGGCGAGTCGGTGATTGCCACGCCGGATGCTCAGCTGCTGGGATCGCTCTCGTTTAGCTTCGGCTGGCGTATCCACAGCGGCAGCTTCAACCAGGGGCAGCACGCAAGGGTGTCGAAGCAGCTGCTGACCACCTTCCCGGTGTATCAGGACAGCGATTTCCTCAACGGGCGTCTGCGCTTCTGCCTGAACGATGAAGTGCGCGACTATCCGGAAACGCTGAGTCTGTTCAGCCTGCCGCACGGCGAGAACGATGCGCTGGTCAGTACGGTGAAATGCGCCGAACAGGAAGAGGGCTACATCGTCAGGGTGTATAACCCGCAGCTGGAGCAGGCCGTCGCTCTGCCGGATCTGGCGAATGCCCGCCCGGTGATGCTGGATGAACGTACGCCGATGCCGGTACGCCAGCAGCTGCAACAAAATGATGTTCAGACGCTGTATATCACCAGGGATTAAGAGAGAAATATGAGACTGTTCACCAATAAACGGGTCAGAGATATTTTCGTACAGATTGCCAAAGGTCCGGCGACGCAGGCGTTTCTTGCCAAAGAGATGAACGTGTCAACGCGCACCATCCGCAGCGATCTGAAAGAGTTAAGCGATATCATCCCCCGCTACGGCATCAGTCTCTTATACGATCGCAAAACGGGGTTTGAAGTGAAATGCGACGACCCCGCCAGCTATCACGCCCTGCTGGAAGAGTCCGACAGGCCGGTCAACCAGACCCGATCCGCGGCGGATCGCAGAAAGCAGCTGATGGCGCTGCTGCTGCGTCAGCAGGGATACGTGGCGCTGGAAGAGCTGGAGTCGGACTGGTTTATCAGCATCTACAGCCTGAAAAACGACGTGGCGCTGCTGAAACGCCACTTCTCTTTCTATCAGATTGCGGTGAACGCGGTGGGGAACGAACGATTAAGGATCGCCGGGGATGAAGTGAATATCCGCCGCTGCATCTACGATCACCTACTGCGCTCAACGGAAACGGAAAGCGATTACCGCGAGCTGTTTGCCTGCGAAAGCGCCTTCTCCGAAATCAAAAATGCGCTAAGCCAGCTGCTGGTGAATAACCAGCTGCGCTTCAGCGATGTGAATCTGCGTTCTTTTACGCTCTGCTGCGGCATTGCGCTGGAAAGAATACGCGGCGGCAACTGGCTGCTGGATTACGATTTTAACCAGTGCGACACGCTGTGGAAGCCCATTGCGCGCCAGGTTCTGCAACTGCTGCTGGCGGATCAATCCGGCAGCGTACCGCCGGGCGAAGTTAACTATATGGCGATGAACCTGGCGGCCTTCTGCTCGGTTAGCGGCGACAGCGATCTGCCGGATCGCTGCTACGATGCGGAACTGACGGTGATGAACCATTTCTTAAGCTACGTCAGTTCCGTCTGGTACTGCGACGTCAGCTACGACGAGCAGTCGAAAAAGAACCTGCTGAATCACATTAAGGCGATGCGCACCCGGGTGAATCACGGCATCACCATTATCAACCCGCTGCTGGATCAGATTAAGCGCCACTATCCGCTGATGTACGAAATGACCCTGACCGCCTTCAGCGAGCTGGATAATTTTTTCACCGGCAAGCTGAGCGACGATGAGATCGGTTATCTGGTGATGCACATTGGCGCGGTGCTGGAGGATACCCTCTATCAGCACCAGGGCAGTGCGATCAGCGCGCTGATCGTCAGCGATCAGGGCATGGCCTCTACGCGGATCGTTAGCCAGCGGATCGTGCGTATGTATCCCAATATGGCGATTGGCGAGCCAATCTCCGTTCAGCAGTATCAGGCGATGGAAAACATCGCCGAGGACGTGGTGATCAGCATGGTGCCGGTGGTGGAGAAAAACCGAAAGGTGATTAATCTGCCCGCGCTGCCGGAGCGCTGGCAGCTGGAGAACATCAAATACTACCTGACCAATCATCGCTCCCCGGCAGATACGGTGATGAACTATTTCTCACCGGCGCATTTCTTTATTTTCGAGCAGTCCGAACATAACAAAGACTCGCTGATTGAGTTTCTTGCCCGGCGGCTGGAGTCCACCGGCAAGGTTGATGCCCGCTACTTGCCGTCGGTGGTGGAGCGTGAAGCGCACGCCTCCACGCTGCTGGCGGATAAAATCGCTATTCCTCACCCGATGGGGCTGGTGGCCTCCACCACCCAGGTGACCGTGGCGGTATTCCCACAGGGCATCGAATGGGATGCGGGGAAAGTGGTGAAATTAGTGTTCATGCTGGCAATCAGTGAAGACGCCTTTGTCGATAGTATGATTATTTACGACTATCTAACCAATATTCTCGATGATGACATTATCGATAAATTAAGTGCGTCCGGCACCTTTGCCGATTTCATGTGTTTATCCGGGAGGTATTTCATCTAAAAAAAGAAAGGCAGAGTCATAAATGTTGATGGCAAATTAAATAATAAAAACCCAATCCGATTAAAATAAGAAAGGAATTAATAATGAAATTTAATCATTATCTCTGTAGTCTATTCCTGTTTTCCGTTCCGGCTCTTTCTGCAATCACCGTGGATACGCCGGAAGGCAGCCTGAAGTTTTATGGCGACGTGGAGTTTAACGTGGATGCCGCGAGTAAGACCGGCCAGTTAACGTCGCTGCGTACGAATTCAGGCAATAACTGGAACGCCGGAAATACCGAGCGCTGGGACGTCAATGGCCGTATTTTACTCGGCGTGGACGGCTATCGCAGCGTGGCGAATAATAAATTTGCCGGATTCACCGTCCAGCCGCTGGCCGATCTCTCCGGCAATATGAATCTTGACGATGCCGCCTTCTTCTTCGGTCAGGAAAAAGACTGGAAGGTGAAAGTGGGGCGCTATGAAGCCTTCGATATGTTCCCGCTTAACCAGGATACGCTGATTGAGTATTCCGGTAATACGGCAAACAACCTCTACGACGACGGCTTCGGCTACATCTATATGATGAAAGAGGGCCGTGGCCGCAGCAGCGCCGGTGGCGCGATCCAGCTGAGCAAAACGAGCGGGCCGTTCTACTTTGAGCTGAACACCTTCGCCAGCGACGGCACCAAACTGTTCCAGGATCAGGCCTATCACGGCAACGCGCTGGAAAATAAAAAGAACGTCATCTATCTGCGTCCGATCGTTGCCTATACGGTAAATGACGTCACCGCCGCCATCGCCATGGAAACCAACGTGGTCAGCAATGCCTACGGCTACAATGATGCTAACGGCAACTTTAACGACCAGTCAAAACGCAACGGCTACGGTGCCACCTTCAGCTGGAACGGGCAAAAATCTAATCCGGACGATGGGGTAGTATTTAACCTCAGCACCGCCTATCTGGATGCCACCGACGAGAAAGACTTCAGCGCCGGAACCAACGCCCTGTGGCATGATTTTGAGCTGGGCTATATTTACGCGAAAAACGACGTGCAGAAATTTAATTTCGCTAATACCGACATCGTTAATGCCGATGAGGTTATTCTGGGTAAATATGATATTCACACCGTGCATGCCTCATACCGTATTCGCAACGTGATGGAAATGGATAACTTCGATGTTTATTTAGGCGCCTACTGGTCCCGACTGAGCATGGATAACGAGCAGGGTGACGATAAAGATCGCTACGGCGCTCGCGTAAGATTTAAATATCACTTCTAATTAAAATAACCGCTTTCCCGTGCGCGCTGTTTATCAGTGCAGGACGCTTGCTGCCTGAATAACGGTGACGCACGGGGATGTATTTCACAGCAGGGGGCATTATGCATTATCTCGGTCTGGATATTGGCGGCACCAAAATGGCGGCGGTGGTGATGAATGCCACGGGCGAGGAAATAGCCCGCTACCGACGTACAACAGTAAAAATCGACTATCCGGCATTTATTGATGAGCTGTGCGATTTCGTGGCGGAAATACGTGTGCAGAGCCAGCAGCCATTATCGATGGGTATTGCACTACCCGGCGGTATTTCCCCCGCCAGTGGCAAAATCAAAAACTCCAATATTCTGGTGCTTAACGGCCAGGATCTGAAAACCGATCTGGAGCAGCGTCTGGATACTGCGGTGGTGATTGCCAACGATGCTAACTGCTTTGCACTGTCGGAAGCCTGCGATGGTGCAGGAAAGGGCGCAGAGGTGGTATTCGGCATCACCCTTGGCACCGGCTGCGGCGGCGGAATGTCGGTGAAGCAACAGATATTTACCGGAGCGTGGGGCAACGCGGCGGAGTGCGGTCATATCACCCTGCCGGACTACGCTGAACGGCAGGATGGCCCGCTGGCCATCTGCTACTGCGGCAGGCAGAACTGCGTGGAGTCATTTGTTTCCGGCACCGGGCTGGCGGAGCGTTACTTCCGGCTGAGCGGCGAGCCGCGTACGGCCCCGGAGATTATCCGGCTGGCGCAGCAGGGCGATCCGCAGGCGTTACAGCAGATAGCACGCTTCAAAAGCCAGCTGGCGCGGCTGCTGGCGACGATCGTTAATATCGTCGATCCGAACATCATTGTGATTGGCGGCGGGCTGTCGAATGAGCCGCTGCTGCTGGAGGGGCTGGCGGAAGCCACCGGCGAGCGGGTGTTTACCGACCGGTTCCTCACTCCGATCGTGGTGGCGCAGCACGGCGACAGCAGCGGTATGCGCGGCGCGGCCTGGCTGGCTATTCGCTCGCAGACTGACCGTTCTTTTGCAGGCTGACGGTTCTCTTGCCGGACGGTTAATGGTTCACCGGCTGGCTGCTCGCTCGCGGCGGCGGCATAGCTTAGAACAATGACGAATTTGCGTTCGGACAGAAACAGGGTAGTGATAGCGTTTTACTCAGCAAAAGGAGCACGCGGTGAGTCACGGAAACCTGGCAATGCTGGCCGCAGATTTACCCGCCGTCTGGCGGTCAACCCTCCTCGGCAGCGTCGGCAATGCCAATATCAAACTGATCAAAATGGGCGGCGAGGGGATTCCTGAAGAATCCCACGCCGAATTTGATGAACTGCTGGTGGTTATCGACGGTGAAATGCCGCTTATCGTCGGGGATAAGACCGTCTTGCTCAGCGCCGGCGACTATTATCTGATCCCGGCAGGAGCAACACATCGGGTGCCGCCGGGCAGCTATGGCACGTTGCTGCTGGTAGACAGGGAGTAACATGCCGGATGCCGGATCTCAGTATCCGGCTAACAGCTCACGCCTTGCCGCTTCAGCCAGAAAGTGGCTGCGATCGCGGTAATTCTCTAATTTTCCCCATCTTTATCTTTCCCCGTACTAAAACAACGGCAAACATGCCTTGCTCCATCACGGACATATCTCCGTCAGCCGAGGGCGAATCTCCAATAGCAATTGCTCTTTTTGTGATCCAGATTGTAGTACAATTTTAATGATTAGTACTACAATCTGGCGCATGATAAGGCGAACACGATCACGTTTGTACTGCAATCGTGAGGGAAAAACGGGCATTCAGGGTAAAGTAACTCGGGACAACGACTCAAAGGACACACCATGACCCTGAATAAAACCGACCGCCTGATTGTGGAACTGGGCCGACAGATCGTCGGCGGAAAGTATGTGCCAGGTGCATCGCTACCGGCAGAGGCCGAGCTGTGTGAAGAGTTTGAAACCTCACGCAACATCATTCGCGAAGTGTTCCGTTCGCTGATGGCGAAACGGCTGATTGAAGTGAAGCGCTATCGCGGCGCCTACGTGGCACCGCGCAACCAGTGGAACTATCTCGATACAGATGTATTGCAGTGGGTGCTGGAACAGGACTACGACCCGCGACTGATTGGCGCGATGAGCGAAGTGCGAAACCTGGTAGAGCCCTCTATTGCCCGCTGGGCGGCGGAGAGAGCCACTTCCAGCGACCTGGCTCAAATCGAACTGGCGCTCAATGAGATGATCGCCAACAACCAGGATCGGGATGCATTTAATGAAGCGGATATTCGCTATCACGAAGCGGTACTCGCCGCCGTACACAACCCGGTGCTACAGCAGCTGGGTGTGGCCATCAGTTCGCTACAGCGGGCCGTATTTGAACGTACCTGGATGGGCGATGAGGCCAATATGCCAAAAACGCTCCAGGAACATAAAACACTGTTTGATGCCATTCGCCATCAGGACAGCGATGCGGCAGAACAGGCGGCGCTGACGATGATCGCCAGCTCAACACGAAGGCTAAAGGAAATTACATGACATCTCGCTACATCGCCATTGACTGGGGTTCGACCAACCTGCGTGCCTGGCTCTGCCAGAACGGCACAGCAACACAAAGCAGGCATTCGCAACAGGGCATTACGCGCCTGAATGGTCAAACCCCGCAGGCGGTGTTAGCGGAGTTGACCCACGGTTGGTGCGACAGAGACACGCCGATAATCATGGCGGGCATGGTCGGGAGCAACGTCGGCTGGAAAGAGGCTCCCTATCTGCCTTTACCGGTGACGCTTAACGGTATCGGGGAACGGTTAACCCACGTTACCGGCCCGGTGTGGATCGTTCCCGGTCTGAGCGTCAACCGTAGCGACAACCATAACGTCATGCGCGGGGAAGAAACGCAGCTTCTTGGCGCGTATCAGCTGGCCCCATCCTCTCTTTACGTCCTTCCGGGCACCCACAGTAAATGGGTACAGGCCGACAGCGACTGCATCAACGATTTTCGTACCCAGATGACCGGTGAACTGCACGATGTTCTGCTGCGCCATACGCTGGTGGGCGCGGGCCTGCCTCCGCAGGTCATCGCCCCGCAGGCTTTTAGCGAGGGGCTGACGCGTGGCCTGAACGATCCTGCCGTGCTGCCGACGCTGTTTGAAGTTCGCGCTGCGTACGTGCTTGGCGCACTGCCGCGCGAGCAGGTCAGCGAGTTTTTATCCGGCGTGCTGATCGGCGCCGAAGTGGCTGCGATGGCCACTCTGTACTCCGGCCAGCAGGCCATGACGCTGGTAGCGGGAGCGAATCTGGCCGCACGCTATCGGCAGGCGCTGGACGCCATCGGACGAAACGTCACGGTGGTAGAGGGCGACACGGCATTTCAGGCAGGAATAAGGAGCATCGCTTATGCAGTGGCAATCTGAACTACCGCTTATCGCTATATTGCGCGGTATCACGCCGGAAGAAGCGCCGGAGCATGTTGGGGCGGTGATCGAAGCCGGTTTTGACATGGTTGAAATTCCGCTGAATTCCCCGCGCTGGCAGCAAAGTCTCACCACTATCGTGGAGGAGTTTGGCAGCAGAGCGCGGGTGGGTGGAGGTACCGTACTTCAGCCGGAGCAGGTCGACGCACTGGCGGCGATAGGCTGCCGCCTGATCGTCACGCCGAATACGCATCCCGGGGTGATCTGCCGTGCGGTGGAACACGGCATGACGGTCTACCCCGGCTGTGCCACCGCCACCGAGGCTTTCACCGCGCTGGAGGCGGGCGCGCACGGGCTGAAAATTTTTCCGTCATCGGCGTTCGGTCCGGATTATATCAAGGCGCTGAAAGCGGTCCTGCCCCCCGACGTGCCCGTATTTGCCGTGGGTGGCGTTACGCCGGCAAATCTGGCGCAGTGGATCGGCGCGGGCTGCGCCGGTGCCGGGCTGGGTAGCGACCTGTATCGCGCCGGTCAGCCTGCGGCGCAGACCGCACGGCAGGCGGCGGCATTTGTTAAAGCGTATAGAGAGGCAGTGCAATGAAGATTACCAAAATCACGACCTGGCGTTTGCCCCCGCGATGGATGTTTCTGAAGATCGAAACGGATGAGGGCGTGGTGGGCTGGGGCGAACCGGTTATTGAAGGGCGTGCCCGCACGGTGGAAGCGGCCGTACACGAGTTGGGCGATTACCTGATTGGTCAGGACCCGGCACGCATTAACGATTTGTGGCAGGTGATGTATCGCGCGGGGTTTTATCGCGGCGGCCCGATCCTGATGAGTGCGATTGCCGGCATTGACCAGGCCCTGTGGGATATCAAAGGCAAAGTACTGAATGCGCCGGTCTGGCAGCTGTTGGGCGGGCAGGTGCGCGACAAAATGAAAGCCTACAGCTGGGTGGGCGGCGATCGCCCGGCGGATGTCATTGACGGCATCAATCGGCTACGTGCGATCGGTTTTGACACCTTTAAGCTGAACGGCTGTGAAGAGATGGGCATGATCGACAGCTCCCGCGCAGTGGATGCAGCGGTGAACACCGTAGCGCAAATTCGTGAAGCCTTCGGTAATCAGATTGAGTTTGGACTGGACTTCCACGGTCGGGTCAGCGCGCCGATGGCGAAAGTGCTGATTAAAGAACTGGAGCCATATCGCCCGCTATTTATTGAAGAACCGGTCCTGGCGGAGCAGGCAGAATATTATCCCCGGCTGGCGGCGCAGACCGCCATTCCGATTGCCGCCGGTGAACGCATGTATTCCCGCTTTGAGTTCAAGCGCGTGCTGGAAGCCGGCGGCCTGGCTATTTTGCAACCCGACCTGTCCCACGCGGGCGGTATTACCGAATGCGTTAAAATTGCCGCAATGGCTGAAGCCTATGACGTCTCGCTGGCTCCACACTGCCCGCTGGGTCCGATTGCCCTTGCTGCCTGTTTGCACGTTGACTTTGTTTCCTATAACGCCGTCTTCCAGGAGCAAAGTATGGGCATTCACTATAACCAGGGCGCCGAGCTCCTCGACTTTGTAAAAAACAAGGAGGACTTCGCGATGCAGGGCGGATTCTTTAAACCGTTAATGAAGCCGGGACTGGGTGTGGAAATTGATGAAGCCAAAGTCATTGAAATGAGTAAAACCGCTCCGGACTGGCGAAATCCACTCTGGCGTTTACAGGATGGCGTGGTTGCTGAATGGTAATAAAAAAATAAATATCCTTCCCTTTAATTTATTTAAGCAAGATCACCGTCCGCAATAAAACGGGAATAAAAATGAGCGAATATAGCAACGCTTTTGCAGAAATAATAAAGCGTAAAGACTGGCAGAACCTGGTTATTACCCATCTTAATCGATTACCTGCACATGCGCGGATGAACAGCTGGCGCAGTGAAAGTGATGCCCGCGATAATACCCCTTCACCCAACCGCCGCTGCCTCAACGGCCAGTGGGAATTTACCCTTTATAATAGCCCGGAGCAGGTTCCGGCCCGCTGGCTGGAATACAGCGATGAAACGGTAAATAAAACGCCAGTACCTTCTAACTGGCAGGTGCAGGGCTACGATGTTCCTATTTACACCAACGTCACTTATCCCATTAACACCACGCCGCCGCAGGTGCCGCAAAATAACCCGACGGGCTGCTATACCACTACCGTTGAAATAGACGAAAGCTTGCTGGCTGAGGGCGTCGTGAATATTATTTTTGACGGTGTGAACTCGGCGTTTCATTTATGGTGCAACGGCAACTGGGTGGGCTATTCACAGGACAGCCGACTGCCGGCGGAGTTTTCTCTGAATCAGTGGGCGAAGCCGGGTAAAAACCGGCTCTGCGTGATGGTAATGCGCTGGAGCGTGGGCACCTGGCTGGAAGACCAGGACATGTGGCGGATGAGCGGAATTTTCCGCCCGGTTTGGTTACAGCATCGGCCCGCCGCTCATCTTGCCGATGTGATCATCAGCCCGCATCTTAACGAGGATTTCGATAGAGGCTACCTGCACATTCAGGCCACGCTGGGCGGCGATGTTAGCGAACCCGAAGCCTGGGCGGTAAAGCTGACGCTCTGGCAGGGCGAACAGGTCTGCGTGCAAAAAACCGTTCCCTTTGGCACGCAAAAAATTGATGCCCGCGGTCCGTGGCGCGAGCGGTTGGACACCCGCCTGACGCTGGACAATCCGCAGTTGTGGAGTGCAGAGCAGCCACACCTCTACCGCCTGACGGCCACGCTGCTGGACCCGAACGGTCAGGTCGTGGAGAGCGAAGCGTGGAATACCGGCTTTCGCCACGTGGAGATTGCTGACGGTCTGCTGAAAATCAACGGTAAGCCGCTGCTGGTTCGTGGCGTTAACCGGCATGAGCATGACCCGGCGCTGGGGCAGGCGGTGGATGACGCTTCAATGTTGCAGGATATCCTGCTGCTGAAGCAGAACAACTTTAACGCCGTACGCTGCTCGCATTACCCCAACCAGTCCCGCTGGTACGAACTCTGCGATGAATACGGCCTGTACGTGGTAGATGAAGCAAACATCGAAACCCAGGGGATGATCCCGATGCGGCGTCTGGCGGAAGATTCGGAATGGCTCCACGCCTTCTCCGCCAGGGTCACGCGGATGGTACACAGCAACCGCAACCACACCGCGATTATTATCTGGTCGCTGGGTAACGAATCCGGCATCGGCAGTTCGCACGAGGCGCTCTATCACTGGGTGAAGAAAAACGATCCGACGCGGCCCGTGCAGTATGAAGGCGGCGGTGCGGCTACGTCGTCGACCGATATTATCTGCCCGATGTATGCCCGGGTCGATCAGGACCAGCCTTTCCCGGCGGTGCCGAAATGGGCCATCAAGAAATGGATTGGCCTGCCCGGCGAACAGCGGCCGCTGATCCTATGCGAATATACTCACGGCATGGGCAACAGTCTGGGCGGTATTGAAAAATACTGGCAGGCTTTCCGTCAGTATCCGCGCCTGCAGGGCGGTTTTCTCTGGGACTGGATGGATCAGGCGCTGATCCGCAAAGATGAAAGCGGCGTGCCGCATTACGCTTACGGCGGCGATTTTGGCGATACGCCGAACGACAAGCAGTTCTGCCTGAACGGGCTGTTGTTCCCAGACCGCACTCCACATCCGTCACTGCATGAGGTGAAGTACCTTCAGCAATATTTCCACTGTCGCCTGCTGAGCAGCCAGCCGCTGGAAATTGAAGTGGCCAGCGAATACCAGTTCCGCGCCAGCGATAATGAAACGTTGTTCTGGTCGGTTCAAAGTCGGGGCGTGGATGTGGCACAGGGAGAAATCACGCTGAATATCGCCGCGGAGGGCCACGTCCGACTGACGCTGCCCTGCGATATTTCAGACTTCAGTCAGCTAGCCGAACTGAGCTTAATGCTGGAAGTCCGCCAGCCGAACGCCACACCGTGGAGTGAAGCGGGGCACGTGGCTGCGTGGCAGCAGATCGCGCTGCCGTCCGACTGGCTGGCGCTGCCGCCGAGGATACGTGGTGATGTTCAGCTTAGCGAAGCGGGCGAGTGTTATTACGTCACCGCCGGCAGCCGTCGTTGGGCATTTAACCGCGTAGAGGGGCAGCTGACGCAGTGCTGGCTGGATGGCGAGCCGCAGCTGCTGACGCCGTTCCGCGATCAGTTTGTGCGTGCGCCGCTGGATAATGACATCGGCACCAGTGAGCTGGGCCAGGAGCAGCCGGATGCCTGGGCCGTGCGCTGGCGTACGGCCGGTCTGTACGACATGGAGAGCGAGTGCATCAGCTGCTCGGCACAGCAGTTGGAGGACAGCGTAGAAATCGTCGCCGATCTGCATTGGTGGGCCAATGGCAGGCTGGCGATTGCCAGTCGCTGGCACCTGCGGTTCGACGGAGAAGGCCAGCTGCATCTGACGGTGGAAGGCAGCCGTGCTGCATCACTGCCGCCGCTGGCGCGAATTGGCATAACCGCGCAGCTCGCGGATCGCCAGGCACCGGTATCCTGGCTGGGTAACGGTCCGTGGGAAAACTATCCCGACCGCGCCGCCTCCGCACGTTATTCCCGCTGGACCTTGCCGCTGGAGGCGATGACCACGCCCTACATTTTCCCCTGCGAAAATGGCCTGCGTACCCACACTCGGGAGCTGAGCTGGGGCGAGTTTTATCTGTGCGGGGAGTTTCATTTCTCCCTGCAGCGCTACAGTACCCGGCAGCTGAAGGCGGTCGATCACCGACATTTACTGCGCGAGGAACCCGGCGTTTGGGTCAATATCGACGCCCGCCATATGGGGATCGGCGGCGATGACTCATGGACCACCAATATCGTGCCGGAAGCGGATCAATTAACCGAAAAAAACTGGCGCTACAGCGTCACTATCGCGTTCTCACAACAACAATAATTATTATCCGATCGTAAAGGTGAACCTATGAACATCGGTACTCTGAACCCTGCTGAGAAAAAGAATTTTATTTCGTTCTTCCTCTTCTTTTTCTTTTACTACTTTATTATGTCCGCCTACTTTCCGTTCTTTCCGGTCTGGCTGGCGGACGTCAATCATCTGACCAAAACCGAAACCGGCATTGTCTTCTCCTGCGTGGCGTTCTTCGGCATTCTGTTCCAGTTTCTCTTCGGCTATATCACCGACAAGCTGGGGTTACGTAAACACCTGCTGTGGGTGATTGTTGCCGGGCTGGTCTGTTTCGCGCCGTTTTTCCTGCTGGTGTTTAAACCGCTGCTGGCGGAGAGCATCTATCTGGGCGGCGTCGTGGGGGGAATTTATCTGGGGTTTGTCTTTTCCGGCGGGTCCGGTGCGGTGGACGCCTATATTGAAAAGGTCAGCCGCGCCAATAACTTCGAATACGGCAAGGTGCGCACCTCCGGCTGCATTGGCTGGGCGGTGTGCGCCTCGTTGACCGGCATGCTGATGGGGGTTAACCCGGACATCATCTTCTGGATCTCCTCCGGCTTTGCGCTGATCCTGGCGGTGCTGCTGGTCATTACCCGCCCCGAGCCGGAATCAAAAGAGAAAATTATCGAGGTCACCGGTAAAAAAGGCGATATCTCCATTCCGGTTGCCCTCAGCCTGTTTAAGCTGCCGAGCTTCTGGGCCTTTTTAATCTACGTGCTGGGCGTGGCCAGTATCTATGATGTCTTCGACCAGCAGTTCGCTAACTTCTTTAAAAGCTTTTTTGCCGATCCGCAGCGTGGCAATCAGGTGTTTGGCTTTGTCACCACCGGCGGCGAGCTGCTGAACGCCTGCATCATGTTTATCGCGCCGTTTGTCGTGTGGAAGGTGGGGGCAAAAAAGGTGCTGCTGCTGGCCGGGACGATCATGACTATTCGTATTCTTGGTTCTTCGATTGCCACCACGCCGGTCGAAGTGGTGCTGTTGAAAACGCTGCATATGTTTGAGATGCCATTCCTGTATATCGGCACCTTTAAATACATCAACAAAGTCTTCGATCCGCGCCTTTCCGCGACTATTTATCTGGTCGGATTTAACGTGGCAAAACACGTTTCGGCGATATTTCTTTCCTCATACGTCGGGCAGATGTACGACACGATGGGCTTCCATAAGGCCTACCTGTTCCTTGGTTGCATCACCCTGAGCTTTACTGTGCTCTCTTTCTTCTTGCTGAAAGGAACCCCGCCGGAAGCGAGGACGGCAAAAGAGGAAACCGCCACCCGCGATACGCAGCATTCTTCACCTTAACGCGAGTGCAAAATGACACCGGGGCTATTATGCCGACGGTGTCATTATTACTGCTGATATAACAATAAATTGGCCGCTATTTCACTTCCGCCTGCTGTCCACCCTGCCGCGCCAGCGTGCGGGCGAGGATCGTTGAGTAGAGCGGCTGGCCGCCGAGGAACTGCGCCACCAGCGTGGCACCGAGGCAGGTGATAATCATCGGCAGAATCAGCTGATAGTTATTGGTCATCTCCAGCACCAGCACAATCCCGGTCAGCGGCGCGCGCACCGATGCGGCGAACAGCGCACCCATTCCGGCGATGGCGAACGTAGCGGGCTGGAGCGCATACAGTGGGAAAAACTGCGACATCGCCAGGCCGAAAGCGGTCCCCAGTACCGTTCCCAGGGCCAGCATCGGGGCGAAAATTCCGCCGGGTGCGCCGGAGGAAAAGCACAGCAGGGTGGTCAGCAGGCGCAGAACAAAAATCAGCAGCAGCATCTGTAACGAGAACGTACCCGAAGCAGCCTCGGGGATCAGCAGGTTACCGCCGCCGACGATGGCCGGAAACAGCAGCGTCATCACGCCGCAGGCACCGCCGAGGATCGCCCCGGTGACCACCACTCGCCAGATCCGGCGCTGATAAATCCGCGCGTAGAGATCCTGCATCACGAAAATCAGTTTGTTAAACAGCACTCCTACCGCGCCGAACAGCACGCCAAGCAGCAGATACAGCCACAGCGTCGGCACGGGTGCATCCGTCAGCTGGCCGACATCAATAATCGGCCGACCGCCGTTAAACAGCTGGAAGACGATGCTGGCCATAATCACGCCGATAAACACCGCCTTAATCGAAATCAGGTTGTAGCGGAACTGCGGGCGCATCTCTTCCAGGATAAACAAAATCCCGGCCAGCGGTGCGTTAAACGCTGCGGATAAGCCCGCAGCGGCACCGGTGGCCAGCAGCGAGTGGCGGGCTTCGCCGCTTTTCAGCCGGAACAGGTCAAACACCATGCGGCCAATATTGCCACCCAGCTGCACGGTTGGCCCCTCACGGCCCAGCACCATTCCGGCACCCAGCGTGCCCAGCCCGCCGAAAAATTTTACCGGGATCACCCGCCACCAGCGTACCGGGCGCAGTTCTTCCAGCGCACCTTCGATCTCCGGAATACCTGAACCACCGGCTTCCGGAGCGAACCGCCGGACCAGCCAGTATCCCACCGCCGCCAGCGCTGCCGAAACGGCGAAGGCACACAGGTACAGCTGCCAGCCCGGCAGCACGTCGGCGGTCAGGTTGACGGCGCGCCAGTGCTGAATCGCCTCTACGGTTCTGGCGAAAATTACCCCCACCAGACCGACCAGCGTGCCGACCACGGCGGCGGAAATCAGCACGGCGACCGGCGTTTTATCCCGATTGAGTAAGGCCCGAAACATCCGGTAGCGGGCGGGAGGCGACTGCGGCACATTGACGACGGAAGCGGGTTCGTGGCTCATGGTATGGGCAAGGTTGCTGAAAGATGCCCGGAATTCTAGACCCACATCCCGCGCGATACAAAGGTTACGCCCGGAACTTAATCAACCCGCTTTTCCAGTGCCGCAATCGCCTCCACGCGAGTTTGATGGCGTCCCCCTTCAAACTCCGCGTCCAGCCAGGCATCAACAATCATCTTTGCCAGCTCCAGCCCGACGACCCGCGAGCCGAATGCCAGCACGTTGGTGTCGTTATGCTGGCGCGACAGTCTGGCGGAGTAAGGTTCGCTGCATACCACCGCCCGAATGCCGGGAAATTTGTTGGCGGTAATCGAAATCCCCACCCCCGTCCCGCAAATCAGCAGCCCGGCCTGCGCCTCGCCGTCAATAATCCCCTGCGCCACGGCGCTGGCAAAGTGCGGGTAGTCGGTGCGTTCTGCACCCCAGGTTCCTTTATCGATAACCTCAATGCCTCGGCTTTGCAGGTGGGCAATAATGTCTTCTTTCAGGATAAAGCCAACGTGATCGCAGCCAAAAACGATCTTTTTCATACCCTTCCTCCTTACATGTTTACTTCACGGTTTGTTTGTATTTGTGATTAATTGCGTCTTTGTGCGCAAAAGTAGAGCAATAAAATCCCGTTTCGGCTCTGTTCTACACCGACGGTTCAGCGATTTCAACAGCGGTATAGTGAGTGGTTGGCGTTACTGTTTCCGCTATCAATACGGCCTTTTTTGCTAAGGCTATGAATTTTATTGTGAAGGTGTGATTGCAAAAAAAACGTTACTTCACAAAAAATAAAACTTTATGAATTTGGAAATATTGTGAAGTTGTTAGCATATTTCAAGCCGCGACTGTGGTGTTATAGTGTCGTCATCATTCATCAGGACAGAAGAGCGCGATGAGCCAGTCTGAATTTGAAAAAGAGCTTCCCCAGGGCATTGGGCTTGCCCCCTGGCTGCGGATGAAGCAGGAAGGCATGACCGACAATGAAAGCCGCATCGTTGACTGGCTGCTGCAGCCGGGCAATTTAAGCGATGCGCCGGCGATAAAAGACGTAGCAGAGGCGCTAACGGTATCGGAAGCGATGATCGTTAAAGTGGCGAAACTGCTGGGCTTCAGCGGTTTCCGCAACCTGCGCGCGGCGCTGATCGATTACTTTTCGCACTCGGAGCAGGTGCTTCCCGCCGAGCTGGCGTTTGATGAAGCGCCACAGGACGTGGTCAACAAGGTGTTTAACATCACCCTGCGCACCATTATGGAAGGGCAATCGATCGTTAACGTTGACGAAATCCACCGTGCGGCACGCTTCTTCTATCAGGCGAAGCAGCGTGATTTGTACGGCGTCGGCGGGTCGAACGCCATCTGTGCCGATATCCAGCACAAGTTTTTACGCATCGGTGTGCGCTGCCAGGCCTATCAGGACGCACACATTATGATGATGTCTGCCTCGCTGCTGAAAGAGGGCGACGTGGTGCTGGTGGTTTCCCATTCCGGGCGCACCAACGATTTGAAATCCGCCGTGGAGCTGGCAAAAAAGAACGGGGCGAAAATTATCTGCATTACGCATAGCTATCATTCCCCGATTGCCAAGCTGGCGGATTATATTATTTGCTCACCCGCGCCGGAAACGCCGCTATTAGGGCGCAACGCTTCCGCGCGGATATTACAGCTTACCTTACTGGATGCGTTATTTGTTTCCGTCGCCCAGCAGAATATTGAACAGGCAACACTGAATATGCAAAAGACCGGCGCAATTGTGGATTTCTTTTCCCCCGGCGCGCTGAAGTAATCATATAAGCCCGTTCCGCAAGGAAACGGGCAACCCGTACCCCTACAATGAGACTCTTTCCATGAATAAATATCTGAAATTGTTCAGCGGCTGCGCTATGGGCTTAATGTTATCCGCTAATGTATTTGCCGCTGCCGACTATGCGGTCATATTAAAAACGCTATCGAATCCTTTTTGGGTTGATATGAAAAAAGGCATTGAGGAAGAAGCAAAAACGCTGGGCGTTAGCGTGGATATTTTTGCATCGGCCTCGGAAGGGGATTTTCAATCGCAGCTCCAGCTGTTTGAAGATTTGAGCAATAAAAAATATAAGGGCATTGCCTTTGCGCCGCTCTCCTCGGTGAATCTGGTGATGCCTGTCGCTCGCGCCTGGCAGAAAGGGATTTATCTGGTGAATATCGACGAAAAGATCGATATGGATAACCTGAAGAAAGCGGGCGGTAACGTTGAGGCATTTGTTACCACTGATAATGCGGCGGTGGGGGCCAAAGGGGCGGCCTTTATTATTGATAAGCTCGGTGCGGAAGGCGGAGAGGTGGCGATCATTGAAGGCAAAGCGGGTAACGCCTCCGGCGAGTCGCGCCGCAGCGGATCTACCGATGCGTTCAAAAAAGCGACGCAGATCAAGCTGGTTGCCAGCCAGCCCGCCGACTGGGACCGCATTAAGGCGCTGGACGTAGCGACGAACGTATTGCAGCGCAACCCCAACCTGAAAGCGTTCTACTGCGCCAACGACACGATGGCGATGGGCGTGGCGCAGGCGCTGGCGAATGCGGGCAAAACCGGTAAGGTACTGGTGGTCGGCACTGACGGCATCCCGGAAGCACGCAAAATGGTGGAGGCCGGGTTGATGACCGCCACCGTGGCGCAGAACCCGGCGGATATTGGCGCAACCGGGCTGAAGCTGATGGTGGATGCCGCTAAATCCGGTAAAGTCATCGCACTGGATAAAACGCCCGAATTTAAGCTGGTGGATTCCATTCTGGTAACGAAATAACCGTTATTTAATAAAAGGTCAGTGCTATGGTTGCGCCATATATATCGATGGCGGGGATCGGCAAATCCTTTGGTCCGGTTCACGCATTAAAATCCGTTGACTTAACGATATATCCTCACGAAATACATGCGCTGTTAGGGGAAAACGGCGCAGGTAAATCCACGCTGATGAAAGTACTGTCGGGAATACATGCGCCGACAAAAGGCACCATTACAATTAATGAAATAGATTACGACAGGCTCGATCATAAAATGGCGGCGAAGCTGGGTATCGGTATTATTTACCAGGAGCTGAGCGTGATTGATGAATTGACCGTGCTGGAGAATCTTTATATTGGCCGCCACCTGACCAAAAAAGTGTGCGGCGTGAATATCGTCGACTGGAAAGAGATGCGCGTTCGGGCGGCGATGATGCTGCTGCGCATCGGTTTAAAAGTCGATTTAGAAGAAAAGGTGGCAAACCTGTCCATCAGCCATAAGCAGATGCTGGAAATTGCCAAAACCCTAATGCTCGATGCCAAAGTCATCATCATGGACGAACCCACCTCGTCGCTGACCAATAAAGAGGTGGATTACCTGTTCCTGATTATGAATCAGCTGCGCAAAGAGGGGACGGCGATCGTCTATATCTCCCACAAGCTGGCGGAGATCCGGCGGATTTGCGATCGCTATACGGTAATGAAAGACGGCAGCAGCGTCTGTTCGGGCCGGGTCAGCGAGGTCAGCAATGACGACATCGTGCATCTGATGGTGGGGCGCGAGCTGCAAAACCGCTTTAACCGCATGAAAGAGAGCACCGGCAACGTCGAACGGGACACGGTGTTTGAGGTGAAAAACGTCACCAGCCGCGACCGCAAGAAAGTGCGGGATATCTCATTTAACGTCAGTCGTGGCGAAATCCTCGGCTTTGCCGGGCTGGTGGGGTCCGGGCGCACCGAGCTGATGGACTGCCTGTTTGGCGTGGACAAGCGCAGCAGCGGCGAAATTCGCCTCAACGGCAGGGACATTTCGCCGCGATCGCCGCTGGACGCGGTGAAAAAGGGCATGGCCTACATCACCGAAAGCCGCCGGGATAATGGCTTTTTCCCCAACTTCTCCATCGCGCAGAACATGGCCATCAGCCACAGCCTGAAGTCCGGCGGTTTTAAGGGGGCAATGGGGCTGTTTCGCGAAGCGGAGGAGCGCACCGTGGCGGAAGCACAGCGCCAGCTGCTGGCGCTGAAGTGCCACTCGGTGGCGCAGAACATCACCGAGCTTTCCGGCGGCAATCAGCAGAAGGTGCTGATCTCCAAGTGGCTGTGCTGCAATCCGGAGGTGATCATTTTTGACGAGCCCACGCGCGGCATCGATGTCGGCGCAAAGGCAGAAATCTACAAGGTGATGCGCGGGCTGGCCGACGAAGGCAAGGTCATCCTGATGGTGTCATCCGAGCTTCCTGAAATTATCGCCGTCTGCGACCGCATCGCCGTGTTCTGCGAAGGGCGGCTGACGCAAATTCTGACCAATCGCGACAACCTGAGCGAAGAGGAGATTATGGCATGGGCATTACCACAAGAGTGAAGGGCGATCTGGCAGAGAAAAAGCCGTTCAACTTCGCGCAGTTCTGGGACAAGTACGGCACCTTCTTTATTCTGGCGATTATCGTCGCCATCTTTGGCACGCTGTCGACGGAATATTTCCTGACCGCCAACAATATCACGCAGATCTTCGTGCAAAGTTCGGTGACGGTGCTGATCGGCATGGGTGAGTTCTTCGCGATCCTGGTGGCGGGTATCGACCTCTCGGTTGGGGCGATCCTCGCGCTCTCCGGCATGGTCACCGCCAAGCTGATGCTGGCGGGCGTCGATCCGGCGCTGGCGGCGCTGATTGGCGGCGTACTGGTCGGCGGCGCACTGGGAGCGATCAACGGCTGCCTGGTTAACTGGACGGGGCTGCATCCATTTATCATCACCCTCGGCACTAACGCTATTTTCCGCGGCATTACGCTGGTGATTTCTGACGCCAACTCGGTTTACGGCTTCTCCTTCGACTTCGTTAACTTCTTCGCCGCCAGCGTGCTGGGCATTCCCGTCCCGGTGATCTTCTCGCTGATTGTTGCCGTGCTGCTGTGGTTCCTGACCACCCGTATGCGGCTGGGGCGCAATATCTATGCCCTTGGCGGTAACAAGAACTCGGCGTTCTACTCCGGCATCGACGTCAAGTTTCACATTCTGGTGGTGTTTATTATCTCCGGCGTTTGTGCGGGGCTGGCGGGTGTGGTTTCTACCGCCCGTCTGGGCGCCGCCGAACCGCTGGCCGGTATGGGGTTTGAAACTTACGCCATCGCCAGCGCCATTATCGGCGGCACCAGCTTCTTCGGCGGTAAGGGGCGCATCTTCTCCGTGGTTATCGGCGGCCTGATAATCGGCACCATCAACAACGGGCTCAATATCCTGCAGGTACAAACCTATTACCAACTGGTGGTGATGGGCGGGCTGATTATTGCCGCCGTTGCCCTCGACAGACTGATTAGCAAGTAAGGAACGAACGATGAAAATCTCTCCCTCCCTGATGTGTATGGACCTGCTGAAATTTAAAGAGCAGATCGAGTTTATTGACCAGCATGCCGACTATTTTCATATCGACATCATGGACGGCCACTTTGTGCCTAATCTGACCCTGTCGCCGTTCTTTGTCGCCCAGGTGAAAAAGCTGGCGACTAAACCGCTGGACTGCCATCTGATGGTTACTCGTCCGCAGGACTACATCAGCCAGCTGGCGCAGGCAGGCGCGGATTTTATTACCCTGCATCCGGAAACTCTTAACGGCCAGGCGTTTCGCCTGATTGATGAAGTTCGCCGGCTGGGCATGAAGGTGGGGCTGATCCTCAACCCGGAAACGCCGGTTGAGGCGATGAAATACTACCTGCACAAAGCCGATAAGATCACCGTGATGACCGTCGACCCGGGCTTTGCCGGGCAGCCCTTTATCCCGGAAATGCTGGAGAAGATCGCCGAGCTGAAAAACCTGCGCGAGCGGGAAGGGCTGCATTACGAAATTGAAATCGACGGCTCCTGCAACCAGAACACTTATAAGCAACTGATGGCGGCGGGGGCCGACGTATTCATCGTGGGCAGCTCCGGCCTGTTTAATCACGCTGAAAATATTGACGACGCGTGGCTGCTGATGGCCAGCCAGATCCTGGCAGCGAAAAAAGAGGTGAAGCCCCATGCCTACACCGCGTGATGTGGTTGCCGGAGTGGATATGGGGGCGACTCATATCCGCTTCTGCCTGATGGCGGCCGAAGGGGCGGTGCTGCACTGTGAAAAACGGCGCACCTCGGAAGTGATTTCCTCCGGTGTTGCCGCAGGCGTTGCCGAACTGCTTCAGCGCCAACTCACTTTGCTGGAGGCGCGCTGCCGCGGCCTGGTGATGGGCTTTCCGGCGCTGGTGGGCAAGGACAAACGTACCATTATTTCCACGCCCAACCTGTCGCTGGCCACCGATGAACTGCTTAATCTTGCGGAAAAGCTGGAGGTGAAGCTGGGCTGCCCGGTGGAGTTTGCCCGCGATGTGAACCTGCAGCTCTCCTTTGACGTCGCGCAAAACGGCCTGATGCAGCAGCAGGTGCTGGCGGCCTATCTCGGCACCGGCATGGGTTTTGCCATCTGGCTGAACGGCGGACCCTACACCGGCGCGCACGGCGTAGCGGGTGAGCTGGGGCATATTCCGCTAGGGGATATGGCGCTGCGTTGCGCCTGCGGCAATCCGGGCTGCCTGGAGACCGTCTGCTCCGGCATTGCGTTGCAGCACTGGTATGAACGGCAGGCGCGCGATTATCCCATGGGTGAGATTTTTATCCACGCCGCCGATGACCCCTTTGTGCAGCAGCTGATTGCCCATGCGGCGCGGGCGATTGCTACCGGCATTAACCTGTTCGATCCGGATGCGGTGATCCTCGGCGGTGGGGTAATGGATATGGCCAACTTCCCCCGCACCGCGCTGATCGGGCAGACAAAGCAGCATCTGCGCCGCCCGTTGCCGTATCAGGCTGTGCGGTTTATCTCCGCGTCTTCCTCGGACTTCAACGGTGCGCAGGGCGCTGCCACCCTGGCGTGCGGGCGTTTTATTCCGCAGGTTCAGCACTCAACCGCTTTAAATTAGCTTACCTTGCACCAGGTCAATAATGCCTGAGGTAGCGGTTGTCCCGTTTGTATTTCGTTTTATATTACCGACGCGTTCCGAAGCTTACTGATGTTCATCTGCTTAAGGGAGAATTCCGGAACGACGAATCAGTTTTCACTGAATAAAAGGGATATAATATGAAGATACACTTCCTGGGATCGGCCGCGTCTGAAGGCATTCCCAATCCGTTCTGCCGCTGCAATCACTGCCAGCAGGCGAGACGCCTTAAAGGCAAAGATATCCGCACCCGTTCCTCCGCCATCATTGATGACGTCATGATGATTGATGTGGCGCCCGAGTTCAGCCAGCAGCTGCTGCGCGACGGGCTGGATGCGAACGGCATCACCGATCTGCTGTTCACCCACACCCACCCCGACCACTTTAACGTTGGCGATCTGTTCAGCCGCATGTAGGGCTACGGATTTGAGCTGGACCATCCGCTGGCGGTGTTCGGTAACGACCGGGCGATTAACGGCTGTGCGGCGGTGCTGCCCGGCTTTACCAAACAGCGTTTTGAGTTCAACTGCCTGCCGCCGTTTGTCACCGTCGAAAGCCACGGCTATCGGTTAACTCCGCTGCTGGCAAACCATGCCAAATGGGAGCTGTGCTACGTCTGGCTGATTGAAAAAGAGGGTAAAACGCTGTTCTACGGCCACGATTCCGGCTGGTTCCCGGAACAAACCTGGCAATGGCTGGCGGGTAAGTCGCTGGATCTGGTGGTGCTGGAATGCACTTACGGCTTTAACGGCAACGACCGCAGCGATAACCATATGAGTCTGGAAACGGTGTTCGCCGCTCAGCAGAAGCTGCGCGATATGCACTGCCTGCACGACGCCAGCCAGATGGTAGTTTCCCATATTTCCCACAGCGGCGGTCTGATGCACGAGGAGCTGGTGGCCGCCTGCCGCGAAAAAAACATAACCGTCGCGTACGACGGACTGATCGTTGAACTCACTCACGGAAGAGCGTAAATGGATTTAAATAAAACCCCCCGGCTGCTGATCATGATGTTTGTGCAGTACTTTATGCAGGGGGCATGGAACATGACCATGGGACTGGTTCTGAGCACTTACGGCATGGCGACGATTATCGGTTCATCGTATGCGCTGCTGGGCCTGGCGACCATCCTGTCGCCGCTGTTTATCGGCATGGTGGCAGACCGTTTTTTTGCCTCGCAGAAGGTGATGGCGATTTTGCATCTGATTAACGCCGCCGTGCTGCTGTGCGTGCCGCAGTTTATTGAGGCGCACAACACCGGTATGACCCTGCTGCTGATCTTCCTGGTAGGGTTGCTGTTTTATCCCACCACCGCGCTGGCGAACAGCATTAGCTTCAGCCATATCGACGGCGTGAAGTCCTTTCCGGTGATCCGCGTGTTCGGCACCTTCGGCTTTATGGCGGTGGGTTTTATCATCGGCCAGATGGGCTATTCCGGCGATACCACCACGTGGTACATCGCGTCGGCAACCGGGGTGCTGCTGGGGCTCTACTGCTTTACTCTGCCGGACACGCCGCCGAAGGCCAAAGGTCGTGCACTGACTGTGCGCGATCTGCTGTGCCTGGATGCGCTGGCGCTGTTCAAGGACCGTAACTTTTCCATCCTGATGCTCAGCATCTTTGTACTGATGGTGCCGAAAACCGCCTACTCGGCTTACATTCCGGTGTTCCTCAAGGCGCTGGGCTTTGATAACGCCGCTTCAATGATGCAGGTTGGCATCGCCTGCGAAGTGATCTTTATGTTCCTGCTGTCGTATTTCCTGCTGAAGGCGGGCTTCAAGGTGACGCTGATGATGGGGGCGGTGTGCTGGATTGTGCGCTCGCTGCTGTTCTCCCACGCGGCAATCGACGCCAGTATGATGTTTGTATTGATCGGTCTGATGCTACAGGGCTTCTGCTGGGATTTCTTCTTTACCGTCGGCGATATCTATGTGGACCGTAAAGCACCTCCTGAGATTCGCGCACAGGCGCAGGGGCTGCGGTTTATCGTTTCCAATGGTTTTGGCCTGCTTTTCGCGTCGACCCTGTGCGGGCAGATCTTTAACAGCACGGTGACCGGGGAGGGCGCGGAAGCGCTGCCGCAGTGGGAAAGCTTCTGGATCTACCCGGCGATTGTCGCGGTGGTGGTTTCCCTGTTCTTCTTTATCTTCTTCAGGGACGATTTGTCGCAGCGGAAAACCGCAGCGCCGCTGAACGCCGCCAATCCATAATCCTGCGTATTTCACCGGCCTGTAGAGCGTCTGACTCTGCAGGTCGGCTTCGTTGCCTGTAAGTATTCCATTCCGTGCCGGTCTGCCTGCTGCTTCTTTGACGATCCGCTGTGCCATTTCGCTGCCCTCTGGTGCGGACTTCGCATTCTGACGTCAATTCTCTGCCCGGTCCTGATTTCACGCAAATCTGCAAATTCTTGCTATGAAAAGCAGACCTGGTTTGGTGGAATTTTTTTTCTAATGTCGATATTTTTTGAAATGAAATTCTTGTCAGTGATGAAAATTTATGAAGCGGTTACCCGTAACGTTTTCAATAATATCCCCATATTTTATCGGTTTTGGTAAAAAAAACACGGTTAATCATGCGGTAATGGCGAATTCGTGTAATGAAATGTAAAGTCGAAAAATTGAATATTAATGAAACTAAAAGGTCATTTTGTGATTTAGGTAGAATTTTGGTTTCGATTTGAATGCTATGTTATCAGCAGGTAAAAAACGGAAGAGTGATGAATCTTGCTGAGATGATGAAATGGGGTCACCAACGCGTCTGACGCGATTGAGGCAGAAAGGAACCTGAATCGTTGTTGCGGACCTTCCCTAGGGGAAGCATACAGTCGAAGACCGAAACGGTCTGGAAGGCGGTATGAGCTAACGTGGGTGAAATATATTATCTCAACACGACCGTTAAAGATTGCGCGGAAAATTTATGATTTAAATTGAATAAGTAAAATGTATCAGGGGGAGTAACACTAAGTTTTATTATCGTGCCAGGTTGGTTATTTCGTATTTTTTAATTATTAAATAGAACCCTTTACCCTGCTTAAAAACGCCAGGAAAAATTTCATTTCCTCATAAATGAGGCGGTGAGGTATTACTTTATTAAATTTCCGGGGTTTGCGAGTCATTTAATGAAAGGATATGTATATGTCTTTATTGATGAATCTTAATACGCAACAACGAAAACGATTACATCAGATAACATTAGTAGCAACGTTCGGCGGCCTGCTGTTTGGCTATGATACCGGTGTTATTAATGGTGCCTTTTCTTCATTAAAAGAAAACATGGCTCTGACGCCGGACACCGAAGGTCTGGTGATGAGCGTCCTGCTGATTGGTGCTGCACTCGGCAGTGTCGGTGGCGGTAAGCTGGCTGACTTCTTCGGCCGCAGAAAGTACCTGATTTATCTCTCCTTTGTCTTCTTTATTGGCGCAATCTTATCCGCCGCCGCCCCGAACGTCACCAGCCTGCTTATTGCCCGATTTATCCTCGGTTTCGCCGTAGGGGGAGCCTCGGTAACTGCCCCAACCTTTATTTCGGAAGTCGCCCCAACGGAAATGCGCGGCAGGCTAACCGGGCTGAATGAAGTCGCGATTGTTATTGGCCAGCTGGCCGCCTTTGCGGTGAACGCGGTAATCGGCCTTATCTGGGGGCATTTGCCGGAGGTCTGGCGCTACATGCTGCTGGTACAGGCGCTGCCGTCCATTTTCCTGTTAATCGGTATGTGGCGTGCACCGGAAAGTCCGCGCTGGTTAATCAGTAAAAACCGCCGGGAAGAAGCGCTGGCGATTTTAAAACAGATCCGTCCTGAAGCACGCGCGGTGCAGGAATACCAGGACATCATCACCTTAATTGAGATTGAAAAAGAGAAGAAGCTGCACACGCAAAGCGCCACTTCGGTGATCTTCAGCACGCCGTGGATCATGAAACTGATTCTGGTGGGTATTGCCTGGGCCGCCCTGCAGCAAACCACCGGCGTTAACGTCATTATGTATTACGGCACGGAAATCCTGAAAACCGCCGGCTTCTCCGAAAAAATGTCGCTGATCTGTAACGTGCTGAACGGCGTCTTCTCCGTCGGCGGTATGATCTTTGGCGTAATGTATCTGGTTGACCGCTTCAAACGTAAAACGCTGATCGTCTACGGTTTTGCGCTGATGGCAACGCTGCACCTGATTATTGCCGGTGCCGACTACTTCCTGGTCGGAGATATGAAAGCCACCGTTATCTGGCTGCTGGGGGCGATCTTCGTTGGCGTCATGCAGGGCACCATGGGCTTCCTGACCTGGGTGGTACTGGCTGAACTGTTCCCGCTGAAAGTTCGCGGCCTGTCGATGGGTATTTCAGTCTTCTTTATGTGGGTGATGAACGCGATCGTCAGCTATCTGTTCCCGGTACTGCAGGCAAAACTGGGTCTGGGTCCTGTCTTCCTGATCTTCGCCGTTATTAACTATCTGGCCATTCTGTTCGTCGTCAAGGCACTTCCTGAAACCTCCAACAAATCGCTGGAGCAGCTGGAAGAAGAACTGTCTGCCGGAAACTGATAGCGTGATAGTGTGGATTCAATAAAAAGGAGGCGGACTATGATTGATATTATTACCGTTGAAAACCTGCATCTTGGACGGCAGGCAAAAAACAAAGCCGAAGTGTTAGAGATGGTCGGCAAAGAGTTTAAGGCTAAAGGGTATGTAAGCCAGGACTGCGTGGCTTTTCTGAATGAAAGGGAGCACCAGGTTTCGACTTTCCTCGGCAACGGCATCACCCTGCCGCATTTACCGAAGTCGGAAAATCATATCATCGTGAAAACCGGCATTGAGATTTTCCAGTTCCCGGATGGCGTGATCTGGGATCGGAATAACGTCATGTTTATTGCAATTGGCGTAATAGCCAAAGAAAAAGAGCACATCGATGTCCTGCGTGATGTGGCCTCAATCTTTAGCGATGAAATTATCTCAAATGCACTGTCATTAATTTCCAGTGAAAAA
Source organism: Erwinia sp. S38 (assembly GCF_016624545.1). NCBI lineage: Bacteria > Pseudomonadati > Pseudomonadota > Gammaproteobacteria > Enterobacterales > Erwiniaceae > Erwinia > Erwinia sp. S38. The sequence continues at coordinate 225,995 of NZ_JACVTS010000006.1, forward strand.
GATTTCCTGAGAATTCTTAACCGGAAATAATATCCTCACCCATAGGTACGAGAGTATCTATGGGTTTTCTTCCCTCAGCTCATGCCAATACCAATTAACGTATTCACCAGCCCTGCGGTCATCAGTACCACACCGGGTACCAGGAAGTTGAGATCTTTCTTGCTGTAAAATTGCGTCATTAAACCCAGCCCGACCGCAAACATCGGCAGGGAAATGATGGAAAATGTTGACATGCTGACTCCTTTCTCTATTGAGAATAATCCTATACTGACTTTGCTGAAATGCCACCCCAGTTAAAAAATAATTATCATTGTTTATGAGGTGATTTATTATTTATCAATAAGTTAGTGGTGGATAATTTTTGTTTTTTTCGTGAAGCCTTAACGCAACTGATAACCGAATCTGCCAGAACGGCAGGTGTCCGATCGCGCGGCAAGGCATGGCGCTATTTTTGCATCGAATCCGTACTCAATCCTGATTCCACTCCAGAGAGAAACCTGTCTCCGCAGGCTGATATATACCCTGGGATGGTCTTAACCACTGTGAACCGCCGCAACCTTTCGGTCCATTGCCTTCAGGCAGATACAGATTCAGACGTTTCTGGGAATTTGATTCGTCAATCCACGGTGAACCGATTTGTCATCGCGTATTTTACCGCCGTGGAAATTTTCGCAGGTGGTGACCGTTTATGCAGCACGAATAATCTTAATTAAGGATGCACCGGTTTCACCCACATTGACGAATTTATGCCCCCATTCTTTTGCTGCGGGAAAGTTCCGTGCCGCTTTGTCAGCTCACCGTACCCACAATGCGCAGATCCACCTCATCCGGCACTTCGTTATAGGAAAGCACGTGCAGCCCGGCGGCGAACAGGCGGCTGTAGCGAGCAATCAGCGGCCGCAGCTGCGGCGTGACCAGCAGCACGGAGGTCAGGTTCTGCGCCTTCAGCTGTTCCAGCACCACCGGCAGCGTGGTTTGCAGCTGGGTCAGAATATTCGGATCGACCGGGAAGCTGTCCAGGCTGACTTTTCCGGCCTGCTGTGCCTGGTTCAGGGACCCCAGCAGCAGGTTTTCCAATGTATTGTCCAGCGTGTAGGCCGACAGCGGCTTGCTGTCAGGCGCTATCGCCGCCACCATCGCCCGGCGCAGGGCGAAGCGCACATCGGAGGCCAGCAGAATCGCATCTTTGGTGATCGCCGCACTTTCTACCAGAGTGGTGGCAATGGTGGCGATGTCCTTCAGCGAAACCTGATCCTGTAGCAGCAGGCGGTAAATCTTCAGCTGCTGGCTGTAGTTCAGCGCGGCGTTGAGATCTTCAGCCAGTCTGGGTGCCGTACCCGACAGGCGCAGATTCAACTGGGTGATATCGTCATAGTTAAACAGCTCCGGCAGATGCTCGCGGGTGACCCGGTTAATATGCGTGGCGATAACGCTGGCGCAGTCCACCACCTGATACCCGAGGTTCAGCGCCTGCGGTTTCATTTCCGGGGTGATCCAGGTGACGGCCAGGCCGTAGGCGGGATCGGTATCCAGCACGCCGTCGATCTCGCCGTACTGTTCCGCCGTTGGGATCGCCATCAGACGATCCGGATGAACCTCGCCCACCGCCGTGCGCACGCCGTTCACCTTGATCGCATACTGCGCCGGCTTCAGGCGGAAGTCTTCGCGAATCGACATCTCCGGCAGCAGCACGCCGCTGGTTTCTGACACCACCTGGCGTACGCCGCGCACGCGCAGAGTCAGTGGATTACCCTTCGATTTATCCACCAGCGTCACCAGCTTGTAGCCGAGGTTCAGCCCCAGCGGCTCAATCAGCGGGATGCTTTCCCAGCAGACGTTTACGCTATCGCTGTCGTCCAGCGCGCTGGTCAGCGCAGCGATATCCTGCTCGCTCTGCGCGGGCTTTTCGATAACCTTGCTTTGTCGCCAGGCGGTAAACACCAGCAGGGCGGTAAACACCAGGAACACCAGATGCGGCATGCCGGGCACAATCGCCAGTACGAACATCACGAAGGCGGCGGTATAAATCGTGGCGGGTTTAGCCATCAGCTGGCGGTGAATATCGTCGGAAATTCCGCTGCTGTCGTCATCGCTGACGCGGGTAACGATAATCGCCGCCGCCGTTGCCAGCAGCAGGGAAGGGATCTGTGCCACCAGGCCGTCACCGATGGTCAGCAGCACGTACTGATCGAACGCCTGGCCGGCATCCAGATTGTGCTTGAAAATCCCGATCAGAATACCGCCGACCACGTTGATGATCAGAATCATAATCCCGGCAATGGCATCGCCGCGCACAAACTTCGAGGCGCCGTCCATCGCACCGTAGAAGTCGGCTTCGTTAGCGACGTCCTTGCGGCGAATGCGCGCCTGCTCCTGATTAATCAGCCCGGCGTTGAGATCGGCATCAATCGCCATCTGCTTACCGGGCAGGGCGTCGAGGGTGAAGCGTGCCGACACTTCGGAAATACGCTCGGCCCCTTTGGTGACCACCACGAAGTTGATTGTGGGCGCGGTGTCAAAAGAGGAGCGGCAGGAGATTGTCGCTAACCTGAACGGGACCTCGATTTTTGACGGCACGGTATTCAGCCCGATTAGCGATCCGGCGGCGATTGCCGGTCCTGCGCCCATTATGACCAGCCTGCCTGTGCAAGCCGCCGAGTCGAGCGAATCCGCGGAGCAGGAAGCGTCGCAGCCGGAGTCGCTGGAAAATGTGTTGTCGCGTTCGGATCGCGAGCTCAATGAACTGGGTGAGGCGATAGCCCGTATCACGGCGGAGTTAAACGCGCAGGGTAATCTGACGCTGGAAAAAGTCCCGCAGGGCCTGCGCATTCTGCTGCAGGACGACGACGATCGGGTGATGTTCGAACGCGGGAGTGCGCAGATGACCCCTTTCTTTACTCGGCTGCTTAGCGAGCTGGCCCCGGTATTTAACCGTATTGATAACAAGGTGATCATCAACGGCCACACCGACGCGGCTAACTACCGTGATAACGCCGGATACAACAACTGGAATCTGTCCGGCGATCGCGCGCTGGCGGCCAGAACGGTGCTGGAGAAAGGAGGGCTGGAGGCGAAGCGAGTACTGCAGGTGAACGCGATGGCGGATCGCATGCTGCTGGACCCGAAGAACCCGCTGTCGGCCCGTAACCGCCGTATCGAGATCATGGTGCTGACCCAGTCAGCATCGGACACGCTGTATCAATTTTACGGGCGTAACGGCGTCAAGGTAGTTAAACCGATTGCCGAACGCCTGCAGTGATTCTGTCAGTGCCTTGAGTCAGAGAGCTGGGCTCAGCCGGCGGCAATTTGCCGCCGGTTTTCTTAATGCTGCACGTGCCTGCGGCGTATTTTATCCTGATACATGCTGCTGTCCGCATCGTGGACCGCCAGGTCCGGCGTACAGGCCAGCGGATTTGCCGCGATAACCCCCAGGCTGGCACCGCCGTAATCAATCAGATTGCCGCGAAGCTCATACCTTCCTGTTAGTTTCTCCGCCAGCTGTGCTTTAAACGTCTGCACGTGATCGTCGCTGACGGCGTCGATCTGCGGCCCCAGACTGGCGATGATAAATTCATCCCCGCCCAGGCGACCAATGATATCTTCCGGCCCGGCAAACTGACGCAGCCGCTGGGCAATCGACTGTAGGAACCGATCGCCGCTTTCATGGCCGTAGCTGTCGTTAATGGCTTTAAAACCGTCGAGATCGACAAAGGCCACCAGCACCGAGCGTTCCTCTATGGCCGCCGCGGCAAACAGTTTTGGCAGATGGTTGAACACGGAACGACGATTGGGTAGCCCGGTCAGTTCATCGGTCATACTGACGGCGGTCAGCGCATCGTTGGCTTCGCGCAGCTCCTGCAGCAGCTGCTCTTTACGAATGTACTGGCCGATCAGTTCGGCAAACAGGTGGATAATCTGTTCCGCACGATCGGACAGTGGATGGCTTTGCGCACTGGCGGCGCAGAGCGTGCCGTATAAAACGCCGTCGCCCAGCATGACTGGCGTACTGAGGTAGGTGGTGATACCCAGCGCTTTGGCGGCTTCAGAATCGGGCCAAACGCCGGGTACATCGTTGGTGAAGCTGCGGCCATCTTCCATCGCGCGTTTGCACAACGTATCCTGCCACGGCACCGACAGGCCTTCGGGGATCTGCATTTTCTGCGTGTTACGGGCATACAGGATATGCTGAAGCCCTTTGGCATCATCAATATGCGTCAGGTAGGTTGATTCCATATCGGTAACCAGTTCGAGCATTTCCAGCAGCTGGCGCACAAAACCTTCCAGCGTTCTTTCCGATCCCAGCGCCGTTGAAATACGTTCAATCAAGTTTTCGGACATAGATCTTTTTCCTGGTAGTGAGGTCAAGCATGCCCCTGAAAGCAGAGGCTAAATTTACAAATAGAAATCGGGCTGCCTTCTCGCTATATATATGAATATGCGGAAGCGTATAACGTTATTAAATTCTCTAAATTCAGTAAGTTTTGTTATAAAACGGCAAAAAATGACAGGCGTAATTATAACGACCCGTAAGCGCCTGCTGCCCTGATAGCGGGGCAATCTGCGCGTGAAAAACATCAGTGTTGTGATTGGCCAGCTTAAGTGCCGGAGCAAATCGACTTTATTTGGTAAAAAAAGCGTAAACGTATTCAGAAATGCATAATTACAGATGAAAAAAATTATGCAATTTATACACGCAATGATCAATACGTACAGGTATCAACGCAGATATATTGTGTTAATTAATGGCGTTATCAGATTTGTGCCATTCAATATTGGTCCAACCAGTTTGCCGTTACCGCTTACTGACTGCCGGGCATTGCCGCGCCGGAAGCGATAAACCATACCAAAAACGCCATTGCGGCAATAAAGATAACGGTAGGGGCTATCGCTCTTTTATTCACGGCTGCATACCTTTGAAGGGGGCTGAAAGAGTGTTGCACCGTTCGCTGAAACGGCACGCTGGCGGCGATGATAGCACAGGCGCCGTTGCTGACGATCGCTGAAAGCAGCCCGACAGCCTACTTTTTCAGATTACCCCCTGGTTCCGGCTGCGATTCGATACCCGGAATTTTCTTGCGTGCGGACGCGGCAAGCTGCTGGCGTTCATGCTCATCCAGCTGCTGATAAAAGAAGCGCGCGGTGGCCTCTGCTACCTGCTGACGCTCCTGATCGATGGTCACCAGATGATAACTCTCCTCCAGTTGAATAAATTCGGTTTTACCACCGTAGTGCCGTTCAACGTAACGGGAATTGGAAATATCCGTCACGTCGTCCTCACGCGCGTGGATTAACAGGGCCGGCACTCGGGTTGTCGGCATCACTTTTTTTGCCTCCCCGGCAAGGCGCAGTACCTCGCGCAGCATCACTCCCGGTGTGTTGGTGTGGCCGGCGGCCGAACTGTCCCCGCTTTGCAGTTTCAGCACGATGCGCTCGCGCAGCTGCTCGTTTTTAATGCCATACGGCGGTGCTTCCTGAAAGTGATAGTTGTTGCGAAACAGCGGGATTTTAAGCAACAGCGGCAGCATAAATGAGAATTTTGATACCGCCCAGCCGTTACATTTCAGCGTGATGGCGTAGAGCGCCAGCCCGCGCATATCCGGAAAATGATGAGCAAGAATAATCCCCATTGATGCTCCGGCTGACAGCCCACCGGCGAAAACCTGATAGCCTTCTTCAGTCAGCCGCTTATATTCCGCGGCGATTTCCCGCAGCCAGTCCAGCCGGGTCGTTTTCAACAGCGCGTTCATATCCGAGCAGTGGCCCGGCAGCACGGGAATAGAAACGGTAAATCCATAGCGATGCAGGCGCATCGCGATGGAGTCCATTTCTTTTGGCGTACCGGTAAGTCCGTGAATTAACAGCACGGCGATACGGCTTCCCCGGTGAAAAATAGCAGTGGTCATTGTGCCGTGATACTCCGTTCATTATCTGCCTGATAAAACACTTTTAATTCTCCACGGGCCAGTAAACGTTGCCCGCAGGCAACGTTGAATTCCAGCATGGACAGGTCAGCAAGTTCAGTCGTAATGGCGACAGAAATCAGCAGCGTTTCTCCTGTTCCTGCGTCGTCAAAGAGCTGAAAATTATTGACCGAGGCCAGCAGTGCAGTTGCAGACTCCCGGCCTTTGGCGGCGTCGACACCCTTTAACGCACAGGCTGCCTGAGCCGCAAGTTCAATGTAACCGCAGCGGTCGAGCGTACCGTTTTCATCTAACAACAGATGATCGGCATGCAGTTTTACGGATGCCTGTACTCGCGGCCCCTCGATACTGAGAATACTGTCGATACAACACATTCCTTCGCGATGAGGGATCAGGCTCTGCGCCGATAAGGGGAATATCATCCGTGCTCCTCGTAATAATCAGACTGCCTGCGCCATTGAAGTTTTTAAGATAAACTCCTGAAGTTCACCGAGCGTTTTAATGCTGACCAGCTCGGTATTCTTACCAATATTGATAGCAAACGCTTTTTCGAAGGCGACGACCATATCGACAGCGTCCAGGCTGTCCAGTCCCAGATCTTCGTACAGCTTTGCTTCCGGATGCAGATCGCTCAGCTCCAGTTCAAATTCCTCAGCCAGGATCTGATTAACTTTTTCCTTCAGTGCGTTCTTATCCATTATATTTTCCTTAATATCAGGGTTGAAATAATGCCCCCAAGGGCAAAACTGTTTTTCAGTACGTGTTGCACCGGCGTAGTGGTGAGCCCGTTGACGTGTCGAATGCTGTCGCATTGATCATCGGGATTATCAAGATTGAGAGTAGGGATCAGCATCCCCTGCTGAAGCATGCCGATGCAGGCGATAAGCTCCAGTGCGCCACTGGCCGCCATGGTGTGCCCCAGATGCCCTTTCAGGCTGGACACCGGGACCAGTTTTCCGCACAGCCCGGCAATCGCCTCGCTTTCGGCGATATCGCCTAACCGTGTGCCGGTGGCGTGGGCGTTAATGTAGCTCAAGGCATCTACCGGGATCCGGGCGTTGTTCAGTGCCTGCTGCATACAGCGGCGAAGCGGTAACGGGTCAGGATTAGCAATACTCGACACATCGCTGGCGGAGGCAAACCCGGTAATTTCTGCCAGAATCGTCGCGCCTCGCGCCAGGGCCCTTGAGCGGGATTCCAGCAGCAGTATCCCGGCGCCTTCTGCACAGACCACGCCGTCACGCTGTTGATCAAACGGACGTGGCGTGGCGTGAGGATGCTCGTTGAAGCCTCTTGAAGCGGCAGCCATATGATCGAATGTTGCAATCGTCAGCGGATGGAATTCATCGGCTCCGCCGCACAGCATCGCATCCTGCAGGCCGCAGGCAATCGCCTCATAGGCCATACCGATCGACTGGGCGCTGGAGGCGCAGGCTGATGTTACTGCCATCACCCGGCCGGTAATATCCAGTGCCTGCGCCAGATTTGACGCGACGGAATGGCCCATAATGCGGAAGAAGTCGCGCGCTTTAACGGCGGCAAACTGACGGGCAACCAGGTAGTTTTCAAAAATAGAACGCCAGGTATCAATGCTGCCCATTGTTGAACCCACGATAACGCCAAAGCGCGGATCGGACAGCCGTTCGCGAGGAAAGGCAGCCTGTGCCAACGCTTCCTCTGCGGCCAGCAGGCTCCAGCATGACATCGGGGACATTGTGCGACGATGGCGGCGTGGAATACGGGTTGTGTCGAGACGCGGGACGCGCCCGGCAACTTGCGGCACGTCCTGCGTATCGCTGTAGTCGTGCTGCGGCAGGCGGCCGATCCCCGATTCACCACGGGTTAAGGCGGCCATCATTTTCTCTGCACCGGCACCGAAAGGAGATACGGCACCCACACCGGTGATAACGACTCTTCTTAACGGCATGCTCTGACTCCGTTCAGTAGATTCTGGTGATCCAGCAAATAGCCACAGGCGAGAAACGCTGAAATCGTCGCGCCCATCACCCCCGGGCCGGTCACCGCCTGGCCAGCCACGAACAGGCCAGCAACGCGAGTCACCGGCAGCGGATTAAACTGCGTTATATCGTGTGCTACGCCGTACATTCCCGCGCCCGGTGAATAGAGATACTTTTGTAATGTCGCGGGAGTGGCACCGTCCACCAGTCTCAATCCCTCGATTTCAGGTACGGACCGGCATAATGAGGCGTAAAGCGCGTTGAGACGCTGCTTTTTCTGCGTCCGGTAGGCGGAGGGGCGTTTGCCGCTGCCGGTGCCGTAAAACGCACGGTATTCCGCAGCGTCACAGGGGATCGTCGCAACAAAATCAACGGAATCAAATAGTCCACTTTCGCGATTAAGCACTGACGGACCCGGCATAATATAAAACGGCCCCGAAGTACCCCGGTGATGAGGTTTAAAAGCTTCGGTAAATGACCGGGCATGCTGACAGTAAAGAAGATTCTTTTTATCCAGCAGCGGCGGCGGCTCGGTTCCACCGGAAAGATACAGCAGATGTGCCGACATGCCATCGTAGAGCTGATTCATGCGATTCACCGCCGCCGGGCGCAGCGCTTTTTCTGGCAACATCTGCGGCAGAAAACCCGGGTGCCCGGTGTAAATAACGACAGAGCAGCCCAGACGCTCGCCGTTATCCAGTTCGACTTCGCTCAGCGTACCGTCAGATTTACAGTGGATCTGCACGGCGCGACGATTGCAATGCAGCACGACACCTTCTTCAGCCAGGCGCTGTTCGAACGCCTTAACCAGCGACAGCCCACCCTGAGCAAAGGTACGGACGCCGCCAAAATGCGTCCCTGCCACGCGGGCGTGCTGCAGGAAAGAGACGTTCTCAGGTGAAACGCCATGGTACAGGCAGGGGATCGCCAGCAGGGACTGTAACCAGGGATCGCGGATAAAACCGGCAATATAGTTCTGTAGTGGGATATGCCATCGAGGATCGGTTTCATCCCTGAAGGGGGAGCCCTGTAGCGTGTGAAAAGCAGAGGAATAATAGGCGGCCTTAACGTCGGCCATATAGCGATGGATTCCCTCTTTCTCTGCCGGAAAATCGGCACAGAGGCCTGCCAGCATTTTGTCGTAATCGGCGGCCAGCGAAAAGTCACCGCGATCGGAAAAACGCACGGTTTCAAAGCAGTGACGATCGAACTCGACGCTGGGCAGATCGCGTATACCCAGGTAACGCAGATAGGCGGTTAACACGCCATGTGGCGACAGTTCACCGACAAAGTGAACGCCGCTGTCGAAGTAGACACGGCTTTTCAGAAAGCCGCGCAGAGTGACGCCCGGTTCTTTCGCTCGCTCGACGATTGACACGCGATAACCATGCATGGCGAGTAGCAGCGCAGACACCATTCCTGAAGCGCCCGCCCCGATAATCACGGCTGAAGGTCTGGTTGCCATATTAAAAACCTATTACCAGGCTGGAGTTGGTGCCACCAAAACCTGCCGAATTACACAGCGCTGACGTTAACGGCCGCTGGCGGATTTCGGTAATGATGTCCAGATGTGAAGTGTCTTCATCGGCCCCATCAAAGTTAATGTTGGCGGCCATAAAATCGTTCCTTGCCATCAGGCAGCTGTACACCACCTGGGCGGCCCCGCTCATCCACAATTCATGACCGGTCATGGATTTAGTTGAAGAAACCGGCACGCCACGCTCGCCAAAAATATCAAGAATATTGCCGGCTTCCATCGCATCCCCTAGTGGGGTCGATGTAGCGTGCGCACAAAGATAGGAAATATCCTGCGGCATCAGTTCGGCATTTTTCAGCGCCATACGCATCGCGCGGCCCAGCCCGGTGCGGCTCGGCGCGACGATATTTTCACCATCGGAGGAGAAGCCGTAACCGAGAATCTCTCCCCAGATCGGCGCCCTGCGTGCAACGGCAAGATCGTAGCGTTCCAGCATCAAAACGGCGGCACCGCCGCCGGGTACAAGCCCGTCGCGGCTTTTAGCAAACGGCCGACTGGCTGACTGCGGGTTATCAACGCGGGTTGAAAACGCGCCCAGTCCATCAAAGCTACAGGTGGCCTGCCAGTTGATTTCCTGCGCTCCGCCGCAAATGATGCGATCCTGGCGCCCAAGCATAATCAGGTCTGCGGCCTGACCTACCGCGTGTCCGCTACTGGCACAGGCACCGCTGATTGACCAACTTGCTCCCTGCGTACCCAGAATGGCATTGAGATTTATGGTGGTGGTGGAGGTCATCGATTGAAATACCAGGCCACTGCCCAGTCGTGACGTATCACGCACCTCTTCAAGGCGGTTGGCCTGTTCAATACCGGCCAGGACGCTGGAGTCACAGCCAAAAATCAATCCACTTCGGTCGTTACGAATGTCATCGGGTGACAGGCCGGAATCATCCAGAGCGCAAAATGCGGCTTCAGCAGCCCATTCAACGAACTGCGGCGTGGTTTTACGTTGTTTACGGTTTAGCGGAAAATGGGGAGAGAAGTTTTTTATTGCACCGGTTAACGGTGAATTAAAGCCTAAATCCTGCCGTACAGGATCGATGACGATGCCAGAACGGCCGTGATATAACGCATCAGTGACTTCACTGACTGAGGTTCCAATACTGGAAACAATCCCTAATCCGGTAATAGCAACACGGTGTAACATATCCACTCCCTGTTCGAATGATGGAATATTAATACGATGCGCAAGGCATCATTCTATTCACAATAGAACCCCCGCAATCCTGCGTGGGGATATGCTTACGTCTGCAAGTAACCCGTTCTGGCAATATGCTCTTGAGTGCCAGATGTAAAAAGGCTCTATTTCGTTATCGTTTAAAGTGCTTTATCATTAATAGATATTGTTTTGGCATCTTACCGTTTTATGCCGTTTTTCATTTTAATTATTAATGCTGCGTTTATTAAAAGTAATTTTTTATGTTTCTGTGGTGTCTAATTAATGAATATTATTATTCTAATGTAATAATTTTTTAATTTTAAATAGAGTTAAAATGATTATCGAGTAGCTTATAGGCCCTGTTCTGTATACGAAGGAGATAATTAACATGGATACAACGGCAACACGACAGAGGCCAGAGTGCCACGTCGCTCTGGTGACCGGAGCGAGTAGGGGAATTGGCGCTGCAGTTGCGCGCAGGCTGGCCGGAGAGGGTTTTTCACTCTGGTTGAACTACCGCCGTGAGCACGCTGCTGCCGAAGCGCTGCGTGATGAAATCGTCGCTGCCGGGGGGGAGTGTCGATTACTGCCTTTTGACGTCTCTGACGCCAAACAATGCCGTGAGGTGCTGGAGCCGCTGATCGAGCAGTTCGGCGCGCCTGCGGTGCTGGTGAATAATGCCGGTTTCGCCTGCGATAAGGTCCTGGCGATGATGACGCGTGAGGAGTGGGACCGTGTGTTGCAGGTGCATCTGGGGGGCTTTTACAATGTGACCTCGACCGTGCTGCCGGCAATGCAGCGCAGGCGGGGGGGCCGCATTATCAATATCGCCTCCACCGCCGGGCAAACCGGCGTTGCGGGCCAGGTCAACTATTCGGCTGCGAAGGCCGGGTTAATTGGTGCTACTCGCTCACTGGCGGTTGAGCTGGCGCGCCGCAATATTCTGGTTAACGCCGTGGCCCCGGGGTTTATCAGTACCGATATGACATCGGCGCTGCCGCTGGAAAGCATTAGCAATACGATCCCACTGCGCCGCGTTGGCGAACCCGAGGAGGTGGCGTCCGTTGTCAGCTTTTTCGCTTCTGAAGGGGCCAGCTATATTACTGGCCAGGTGATTGGCGTTAACGGTGGATTATTTACCGGCTGATAGCATCGGAGGGATCTGACCCAGCTTCCAGCGCTGACAAAATGCGGCATAGAAGTCGGGCTGCTGGGTCAGGTACTCTCCCGTTTTTAATGTAAACATCTGCACGCTAAAGCCCGTTGCGACCGTCTCGCCCTGTGTGTTAATAATTTTATAAGACATGTTCATCCGCGCCGCTTCACTCCAGTGCAGGCGAGCGACTATCCGGCAGCGTTCGGCGAACGCCAGCGGGCGATGATAGTTAACAAAAAGTTGTTTAATCGGCGCCGGGACCTGCTCCCGATAAAGCGTGGAATAACCGATACCCAAATGTTCTCCCAGCGCAACGCGCGCATCTTCAAAGTAGCTGGCATAGTGTCCGTGCCAGACAATTTCCAGCGTGTCCACTTCGTCAAAACGCACAATACGGTCAACGCAGTATTCAATAGGTGTTGGTGCCGCACTGCCGTCAAGGCAGTGCGATGAAGTAAAATAGGGATATCGCGTCATTGCCATGCCTCGGTATGCTCCAGTTCGAAAACGAGGCTTGTGCAATCTATCTCATTACTGGAAATCACCGCCTGGTATTCGCCAGTATGGCGGCCTGGTTTGACGGCAACGGACACCGTTTCCCCCGGTTTTATTGGATGTAAAAACTTGCAGCGTTTAACGCCGGCCAGCTGCGCACTCTTTCCTGCGGCAGCGGTGTAGCGGGCCAGCATAATTTGTACGATTCCTGGCAGGAGCGGGTTATCGGGAAAATGGCCGCGAAAGCCGGAAAATTCAGCCGTTAAAATAAAACTACAGTACATTTTATCCGGCTCGCCTTCCCGGCAAATTAATTGCGGCGGTGAAACGACAAAGCGGGATAATTCTTCGGATAATCCGGGCATCTTCTTCTCCCTTTGGGTGCAGACAGTCTTGTCAATGATACTCATCAGATAATCTGTTTTTTGTCGTGAAATGGCGTCGGATATCTATATTAGGCTATTGCCCGATGTCATGTGGTGAGATTTCATTATTTTGTAAGGGTTGGGTATTTTCTTTGGAAAATAAGTGTGAATCATTTTTTAGGAAGCGGTGTGATTGCTGGAGTTGTTTGATATTTAATGCGTAATTCTAATTATAAGTAAATGATAATAAATGTTGGGATTGGAGTTGGGGTTGAAATTAATGATGAGATAATACCGGGGCAGATAATACGGGGTGGACACATCACCACCCCGTAAGTTATCAATCAGAACAGATCGACCCGGACATCCAGACCCGCAGTACGTCCATTGTTTACCTGGGCGTAGGCCGCACCGTTCTGCACGATGCCGTAAGTGCGGTAGCGGCGATCCATCAGGTTATCGACATAAGCGGCAATGTTCACCCGCTCTGTAGCCTGCCAGCCGAGGCGGATATCGGTGGTGGCATAGCTGCCCTGGCGCAGGGTGTTATCGCCGTCAAAATAGTGCTCACCCACCAGATTCAGCGCCAGGCGCGGGGTCAGTGCTCCCCACGGCGTGTCGACGATGCCGTTCAGGCTGGTTCCGGCGCTGAAGCGCGGTACGAACGGGACGCGGTTATCGGCATACAGCTCGCTGTCGCCGGTAAACTCGGAACGTACCCAGTTGCCGTTAACATCCCAGGACCATCCCGGTGTAAACGTCCAGCTCGCGCTCAGTTCAGCGCCCGTCGCATCGGCGGCACCGGCGTTGCTCAGGCTTTGATAGCCCACCGGGCCGGAATAGAGCTGTAGATTTTTGGTGTGGGTGTAGAACAGCGCGCCCTGAACCCGCAGTGCATCGCCTTCGTAGCGGGTGCCGATTTCATAGTTAATCGACTTCTCCGCATCGTACGGCGCGGCGCTGACCATCGGCGTCGGCTGGATGCTGAACCCGGCCGGTTTGTAGCCCTGCGCCACGCGCACATAGCCGCGCAGCTCGGGCGTAAACTGCCAGCCCGCCGACAGCTGACCGAGCAGATTGTCGTCGCGGGTTTTCCCTTTGTCGCCCCAGCCGTAGCCCATACTGCTGCCGTTGTAGTCCGTTTTGGACCTGTCGTGGGAGTAGCGCAGCCCGCCGCCGAGGTCGAAACGATCGGTCAGGTGCCACGTCAGATCGCTGTACGCCGCCAGCGTTTCATTGGCGGTCCAGCCACGGGTGCTGCTGACTGGAATGCCGCTGTAAGTATAGGCGGAGTCCACCGTTTCCCGGCTGTTCTGACGGTAAAGACCAAACACCATATCCACCGGCGTGTTGCCGCCGAAGGTGGCCGCGCGCAGCTCCTGGGTGTCCTGATTCCAGCGTTCCGGCAGGCTGGCGTTATAGGCCGAATAGGGGAATTCACGCTGATAGTTTTGCTGCTGCCAGGCACCGATCAGACTGAACAGCCAGCCTTCGGTACGGTACTGGGTGCTCAGCGACTGGCTGTGCGTGCAGCGGCGCAGATGGGGATCGCCGCTGCCGTCGCTGATTTCCAGCGTGCGGTTCTTTTCATTATCGTACGGCAGATAGGTGTCCTGGGTGGCGTGGGTGCACTCTTCGCTGACCGCCACGCTGGCTTCCCACGGCTGGTCTTCCGGTGCCAGACTCAGACGGAAATCGCCCAGATTGGTACGCGATCCGCCCAGATTATCGCTGCCGGTCGCCGGGTTGGTCATCGATCCGTTATCCACCTGGCGCAGCAGAGTGGCGCTGCCGTACAGCAGGCCGGGGGCGAGCGGGCCGCTCAGATTCACCTTGGTGTGATAGCCGTCCCGGCTGGCGATGCCGCCTTCCACATAGCCGTGCGGCGTGTCATCCGGTTTCCGGGTGACGATGTTGATAATCCCGCCCTGTGCGCTTTTACCGTACAGCGTTCCCTGCGGGCCGCGCAGCATCTCCACGCTTTCCACATCGCCCAGCGCCTGCATGGCATAGGTCGACATCTGCGGGACGCCGTCCACGTAAATGCTGACCGCCGGATTATAGAAGTCCTGCGCCGACGAGATGCCGCGCAGCGACACCGACTGGAAAATCAGGCTACCGCTGTTGCCCATCGTCAGGCCCGGCAGCACTTTCGGCAGCTCGTCGGTGCGCGTCACGTTGGCCTGCGCCAGCTCTTCCGCACTGACCTTCACCGAGGAAACGTTCTTTGCGGAAGCCGAGTCCGGTGACTGTTTACTGGCGTTGACCAGCATCGTATCTGACGGTGAGTCGTTGGTCGCTGCGGCCAGCGCGAGGGGGCTGAGCAGCAGGCTGCTGATGACCAAAGGAGTAAGGCGCAAGACAAGCATAGAGGCATCCCGGTGAGTAAAGAAAAAATCGAGCTTACGTGAGCGCGGGCGAAAAACGGTTGCACAGTACGGACGAACATTGCACGATAAAGCTAAATAAAAATCATTATCACTCGGAGGGCCTTGTGTCTGATTCACAGCTGGCTAAACTGCCAACGTCGGGAATGCGGCGCTGGCAGCTGACGCCGAAGATCCGTTTAACCTCGGTGCAGGCCACGCTGGCCGACGATCTGGAACTGCGCGGGGAGGGCGATGCTCACCTGTCGCTGGTGATGATGTGCGAGGGGGCCGGATGGTTCCGCCTCAATCGGCAGGCGATTCAGCACTACTGCGCGGACAGCTTCTGGCTCTCCTGCGCCAGCGGCCGCTGCCAGGGCTATGATTTTTTCCCTCGGCATCACTTTTACCATTTGCTGATCGTCGACTTCTCGCCGGAGCTGCTGTCGCTGGTGGAAGAGTGCGGCCTGCGAGTGCCCGGTGATGAGCCGAAGGTGTTTAGCGCAGCGCTAACCGAACCGCTGAAGGCGACGATGATGGCGATTCAGCAGGGATGGAATGAAGCTTCGCCGCTGGCTGCACTGCATCTTGAAAGCCTGGCGCTGAATGCGCTGTGGCTGGCGTTAGGGCAGCTGCAAACGCAGCAGGAAGCGCGTCCGCTACCGACGGCATCCCGGCTGCCCAGCCGCGAGCGTAAGCGGCTGATTGCCGCCCGTGATGTCATTCGCCAGCAGGCCAGCGAACCGTTGTCGATTGAAGAAATGGCGCGCACCGCCGGGCTGAGCCTGATGGCGTTTAAACGCGGCTTCCGCGCCATGTTTGGCATCACGCCATGGAACTACGTGATTGAGTGTCGGCTAAAACTGGCGCAAAACCTGCTGGAAGAGAGCGCGCTGCCGCTGAGCGATATCGCCCTGCGCTGCGGCTTCGCCCACGCCAGCCACCTGACGCGATTTTTCCAGCGTCAGTATGGTCAGCCGCCGGGGCGCTATCGCAGCAGCTGTCAGCAGGTCCGCATGGCGGGCTGAGCCGCCACGACACATTTAGCCGCACGGGAGTAGAGATGAACAGCCAGAACAATCAACCGCAGCCCGCGTGGCTGCGTGCCGGAAGTAACGCAGCCGGGCAACTGCCGGACGATCGTCGCCGCGCTGCGCTGGCGGCGTTTCTCGCCGAAAGCGAAAGCCTGGCCCCGCTGCTGATGCTGCACAGTCTGATGCGGCTGGAATTTTGTGCGGAAGATCGCTGGCAGATTGCCGATCGCCGTCAGCAGCTGCGGATTGCCCCCTGCTTCGACGAACTGCTACAGCGCTGGCATCTGCACTTACTTGATGAGGGGCTGCTGGACAGCCACGACGATGACATCTGGACGCTGTCACCGTGTGCGCCCGCAGAGCACCAGCTGGAACAGCGTATTGATGATGCACGGCATCGCCTGCGGCAGCTAATGAACTGGCTGGACGATGCAACGCCGCTGGCGGAAGCGCTCTTCAGCCGTTCACAGCAGATGGAAGACTGGCTTCGCGCGCCGTCGCTGGCGAAGGATTGGCGGCCGGATCTGAATCTGCATCAGCTGCTGCATATGCCGGGAATTATCAGCGACTATTTTGCCGGCATCGCCGTCAGCGTGCTGCCCCTGCTGCTGGATGAGAGTCGCAGCGACGTTCCCAGCCTGCTGGCGCTGGGCCACACGCCGCCGCGCCTGCAGGATTGCCTTACCCGCGTTGCCGCCTCGGTGGTGCCGCTGGATAGCGAACGTTCACTGGCCGACCAGCTGCCCGGCGACAGTCTGCATGATGCGGTGGTGCTCAGCGACCTGCTCAACCAGCCTTCCCCCGATCATCTGCTGGCCGAGCTGCGGCCCTGGCTGGCGCCGGGTGCGGTGCTGATGCTGCTACAGAATACCGCAGAGCGGCCGCTGCACTGGGTAACTCCCGCTGCGGTTCAGGCCCATGCACGCGTGGGGCAGCTGGAAGCGCACTGTGAGCATCGCTGTCAGCAGATGCTGAGCCAGGCGGGTTTTGCGCTGCTGCAAAGCTGGCCGCAGGCGGATTCGCCGATGGCGTTCGCCGGTCAGCGGCTGTTTGTCGCCCGTTACGATCCTTCTTCTTATCGTTAGCTGCTGAGGTTTGATATGTCTGAAGTGATGATTGATACCCGCGCCTGGCCGCTGGTGCACTATGTGATGCCCGAGCGCGTGGCGGATGAGGATGCGCCGCAGCACATCGCGGCGCTGCAGGCGGTGCTCGATCGCCAGCAGCCGTTCGTGCTGATTTTCAGCGGCGTGGAGCTGCCGAAAGATTCCGCCCACTTCTTTCGCCTGTATAAGAAATGGGGCAGCGAAACGCGCGCTGCCCAGCAGCGCTACTGCCGGGGCGCAGTGAGGGTTGAACCGGATGAGGCTAAGCGCCGTTCGCTGTGGCGTAAAGCGCTGCGCTATCTGACCACCCGCACCATACCTTATCCCTATGAAGTTGTTGCCAGCGGGGAGCAGGCCGAACAGCAGGCGCAACGCTGGTTGCAGGATCTGAGTTAACCCCACTTCGGACAAACTATGACGGTTGAAACGGTATCACCGCTGCTGACGCTGCGGCGGCTTCTTGCTGCGGAAAAATCAACGCTGCTGCTGGCGTTGACGATCTCTGCCAGCAGCGTATTGCTGGAGTTATTGCCCTGGTATCTGCTGTGGCGGGCGGTGGGCGTGGAGCAGCAGGGCGGTTCGCTGCTGCATCTGGGAGGCTGGCTGGCGCTGGCGCTGGTGTGTAAATATCTGCTGGCTTCGCTGGCGGGCTATTTCAGCCATCTGGCCGCCTTCCGCGTGCTGCATCACACCCGCCTGCGCATCGCCCGCGCCCTGACCCGGTTGCCGCTGATGCAGCTGGCCCCTTTCAGCGCGGGCAGCCTGCGCAAAATCATCATGAACGACGTGCAGCGGCTGGAGGACTTTATTGCCCACCACACCGTCGATCTGATCTCTGCGTTATTCAGTCCGCTGATTGCCGCACTTTTTCTGTTCTGGCTGGACTGGAAAATGGCGCTGGCGGCGCTGCTGACCGTGCCGCTGGCAATTGTCGCCCAGCGTCTGTGCCTGCGCGGTATGGCCGAGCGTACCCGGGACTATCACCTGGCGACCGAGCGACTGAATTCGGCGCTTGTGGAGTATGTGCGAGGTATCCCGGTGATGAAGGCATTTAGCCAGGATACGCGTTCTTTCCGCCTGCTGGACGACAGCCTGCGAGACTATCACCAGCTGGTGGTACGTTTTACCCGGCGAGCGGTTCCTGCCTGGTCGCTGTTTGTGGTGCTGCTGAATGCCAGCATCTTTATTTTGCTGCCGCTGGGATTGTGGCGCGTGAGCCAGGGAACACTGTCGGTTTCTGCGCTGCTGTTGATCCTGATGCTCGGCAGCGGGCTGCTGAAACCGCTGCTGCGCGTGACCTTTTTTGGTTCGCTGATCCGTGAACTGTTCGCCGGTCTGAGCCGGATGGCACCGTTTCTTGATGATGCCTCAGAGGGACATTCCGCCACCACGGTGACTTCGCAGAGCGGTATTACGCTGATCGCCCGCGATCTGAGTTTCAGCTACGAGCAGCGCACGGTGATAGATACGCTGAATATGACGCTGCAACCCGGCGGATTTTATGCGCTGGTGGGGCCATCCGGCGCAGGAAAATCAACGCTTGCAGGGCTGCTCTCTGGGATGCTGCCGCCAACGAGCGGGGCAGTGCTGCTTGGCGATGTGAAGCTGGCCGATATCGATGATGCCACCCGTTCCTCGCTGCTGGCGGTGGTCAGCCAGCAGGTGTTTCTGTTCAAAGGTTCGCTGGCCGACAACCTGCGTCTGGCTCAGCCGCAGGCCAGCGATGAACAGCTGTGGCAGGCGCTGGAGATTGCTCAGGGGCGTGCCTTTGTCGAGGCATTACCGCAGGGGCTGGCGACAACAATCGGCGAGGGCGGGGCGCGGCTTTCCGGCGGTGAACGCCAGCGTATCGCCATCGCGCGCGCTCTGCTGGCGGAGACGCCGCTGCTGATCCTTGATGAGGCCACCGCTTTTGCCGATCTGCTCACCGAGGCTGCCTTCTATCGGGAACTCCGCCAGCAGCGCCCGACGGTTACCGTACTGACCATCGCTCACCGGCTATTCGCCGTTCAGCAGGCCGACTGCCTGCTGGTGATGGAAGCGGGGCGGTTAACCGGATGCGGAACGCATCAGCAACTGCTCAGTGAGCACCGGCTTTATCAACAGATGTGGCACAGCCAGTCTCAGCTGACACAGTGGCAAATCCGCCGTGAGGAAGAGACCCATGTCAATGCTTAGTCCGCTTCAGCGCAGTGCGGAAGGCCGCCGTCAGGTGCTGACCGGGATGTTGCTGAGGCTGATAGCCCAGCTGTGTACGGTTGCGCCACTGTTTATTGCCTGGCTGGCGATCGGCGACATCACGCCGGGGGCAGGAAGCTGGTCGCACTGGCCGCAGCTGCTGACGGCACTGCTGGCCTGCCTGCTGGTTCAGCTGTTGTGTTCCCACGTGGGTCAGCTCTGGTGCTTTGTTGGCAGCTACGAGGTGATGCAGCGCTACCGTGAAGCGGCGGCGGAACAGCTGCGTCGGCTGCCGCTGGGTTACTTTCAGCGCCACCGGCTCGGGGCCACCACTCAGCTGCTTACCGACCATATGATGCGGGTCGAGCAGATTTTTTCTCATCTGCTGCCGGAAGTGGTGACCGGGATCGGCACCGCGCTGATTTTTATCTTGATCCTGCTGGCGATCAACGTGCCGCTAACGCTGGCGCTGATTGCCCCGCTGCCGCTGGCAGTGCTGTTGCTGTGGGGGGGATCTCACTTTTTACTGCGCGGCACCCATCGACAGAGCGAGCGGCTGCTGCGGGTGTCCGGGCTGCTGATCGAGTTTATCGGCGGAATTAAAACGCTGCGACTGTTCCACCGTCATCAGGACATGCTGGCGAAGCTCGACGACGCGTTCGGTGAGATCCGCCGCGCCAGCATGGGGCTGGAAGCCTGGGGAGCCGGGGCGGTGCAGCTGTTCCGCCTGTTTACCGAACTGGGACTCGTGGTGCTGTTTATCGTGGCGGGAGGACTGCTGCAACAGCAGGCGCTCGATCCCCTGACCTGGCTGCTGTTTATTCTGGTGTCGATCAAAGTGCTGGAGCCGCTGCTGGATGCTGCCGCTTACTTCACGTTAATGAGCGTGATGCGGCAGTCGCAGCAGCGGCTGGACGCGCTGATGGACGAACCGGTGCTGAATGAAGAGAATTGCGCGCCGCTGCCGGAAAACAATGCGATCCATTTTACCGATGTGCATTTTAGTTACGATCGACAGCCGACAATTCAGGGTGTTTCATTTGCTGTGCCTGAAGGCAGCGTCACCGCGCTGGTTGGTCCGTCTGGCAGCGGTAAAAGCACGCTGCTGCATCTGCTGGGGCGCTTCTGTGAGCCGCAACGGGGGGAAATTTCGCTCGGCGGCGTGCCGCTGGCGCAGATTGGTACCCGCGCGCTGTATCAGCGTATTGGCTATGTCTTCCAGGATGTGCAGCTGTTCGATGGCTCGGTGCTGGATAACGTCCGCCTTGGCAGGCCGGATGCCAGCGAAGCCGACGTGATCGCCGCCTGCCGTGAGGCGTGCTGCGATGGATTTATCCAACAGCTGCCGCAGGGATATCACACGCGTTTGGGAGAAGGGGCACAGCGATTGTCGGGTGGTGAGCGGCAGCGTCTTTCGATTGCCCGCATGATGCTGAAAGACCCGCCGGTGATCCTGCTGGATGAAGTGACGGCGCTGCTCGACCCGCTTTCACAGGCGGATATTCAGCAGGCGCTGACCCGTCTGGCGCGCGGCCGCACGGTGTTGATCATCGCCCATCGCCTGCGCACCGTAGAGTACGCCAGCCAGATTTTGGTCATGGAGCATGGCCAGATTGTCGAACGCGGTAGCCATCAGCAACTGTTGGCACAGGGGGGGATCTATCGGCGCATGTGGCAGGAGCAGGAGTAAACCGGCATCGTTAGCGTGCGGGAAAAATCAGGTGGTTTTCCACACCAGAAAGTTCTGCAATCGGGCCGATTTTCTGCGGGCGCTGAGTCAGTGACTATACTGGTAGCTGTGAAAACCAACCGGAGGATAACGATGACCATTCATAAGAAAGGACAGGCACACTGGGAAGGCGATATCAAGCGCGGTAAAGGCACCATCTCAACGGAGAGTGGGGCGCTGGATAATCAGCCCTATGGTTTTAATACCCGTTTCGAAGGCAAACCCGGCACCAACCCCGAAGAGCTGATCGGGGCCGCGCACTCGGCATGCTTCTCAATGGCGCTGTCGCTGATGCTGGGCGAGGCCGGGTTTACGCCTGAGAGTATTGATACCGTGGCCGACGTTTCACTGGATAAAGTCGATGGCGGCTTTGGCATTACAAAAGTGGCACTGCAAAGCAAGGTGAAGCTGCCGGGTATCGCGAAAGATGAATTTGATAAAATCATTCAGCAGGCCAAAGCGGGCTGCCCGATTTCTAAGCTGCTGAGTACTGAAATCACCCTCGATTATCAGTTGGAAAACTAGTCTGGATACGGGGCTTATCCATAATTTGCCCACAGTGTTAAGAATGCGTAAGCCCCGAGAAAAAGATCCGCTAATCCGGCGGAATTAGGAGTTCGGGAGATAGGGAAGTGTTGACGGATGCCCGATATTGCTGGGTAACGACAGTATGCAGGTCGTGAGCAAATTGAGGGCATCAAGATGAAAAAAACAACACTGGCACTGGTTCTTAGCGTATTAACCGCAAGCAGCTTCTTTTCCACCTTCTCGCACGCTGACGGCCCGGGAAATGGTCCGGAACGTCAGTGGCATCAGCAGGGTGGGGGCCAGCCTGACCGGGGCGATCGTCACGATCGCAACGATCGCGGCGGCCCGGATCGTCATGACAATCGTGGACCCGATCGCGATAATCATGAGCGCTTCCGCCCAGCCGAGCGCGATCGCTTTGCCTGGAACGGCCACGACTTCCGCCGCGGACAGCCGCTGCCGCCACATTTCCGTGGTAACGACTACCGGGTGGATGACTGGCATCGCCGTGGTCTGTATGAACCGCCGCGCGGCGCGTACTGGGGCTACATTGACGGCAACTACGTGCTGATTGCCGCCGCCACCGGCGTGATCACCTCGATCATTCTGGGCAGTGCCTTAGGCCACTACTAAGCTGATTCTGACCGGCGGCCGCTGCCGCCGGTTTTTTACTTTTCGGGGCATCATTTCTGTGACAAAAGACGCTTTGCGTTATCCCCAACCTCAGTCTTCCATCCCGCACCGACGACAAAAAAACGTCTGGCACACTTGATACAGAAACATGTTACAGGCTCATCTTATTCATATTTTTCAAAAGGATGGCTTGCATATCGTTACATCCCGATTTCCCGAGACGGCCCGCAGAAAATTCCCTTTTGGCATATTGCCAGCCGGTATTTGCTTACCTTACGATCCCCACAGATGAAATTATCACCAACCGGAAAAGGGACATGCCATGGTTGAGCGCGTAGTTAAGCTGGAAAAAAACACCGATACGCCGCAGCAGGATGTGACCGGCCTAAAGACGGATGTGGCCGTGCTACAAATGGATATGACGGGTTTGAAGAAAGATGTTGGCGTACTGCAGGCGGATATGACCGGATTAAAAACGGACGTGGCTGTGCTGCAAACGGATATGACGGGTTTGAAAAAAGATGTTGGCGTGCTGCAGGCGGATATGACCGGACTAAAAACGGACGTGGCTGTGTTGCAGACGGATATGCAAGTGCTGAAGCAAGATGTTAGTGCGCTGCAGACGGACATGACGGGACTAAAGAAAGATGTCGCTGTCCTGCAAACGGATATGATGGGTCTGAAGAAAGACGTTGGCGTACTGCAGGCGGATGTCAACGTGCTGCAGACTGATATGGCGGAGTTAAAATCGGATGTGGCGGTGATTAAATCTAACTACACCACCAAAGCGGATCTGCTGAACCTGGAAAACAAGTTTGATATTAAATTTGAAGGTTTGCGTACGGAGCTTCACCGTTCGCTGGCGATGCAAACCAAATGGGTCGTGGCTTCGCAGGTTGGCGTTCTTGGCCTGGGGCTGGGGCTGGCGAAACTCCTTTTTTAACAAGCGCGGCGGATACGGGCTGAGAACCGCTTTGAGCGCATTTAATACTTAACTTTCCCGGACTTCAGCGTATAGACGTCTGGACATGTAGCCATCAACTTATGTAGCATGCTGTCATTCGAAATTTGCTAACGGGAACAACCGAATGTCGCAGCGGGTAAAAATTCTGGACGGGGGCATGGGGCGTGAACTGGCGCGCATCGGTGCACCTTTCCGCCAGCCGGAATGGTCTGCACTGGCGCTGTATGAAGCGCCGGAGCGCGTCCGTGATGTCCACAACAGCTATATCGCGGCCGGGGCTGAAACGATCACCACTAACAGCTACGCGGTTGTACCCTTCCATATTGGTGAAGAGCGCTTTGCAAATGATGGCGCTCGCCTGGCTGCACTTGCCGGCCAGCTGGCCCGTGAGGCTGCTGATTCTGCCGATATCATTACCCCGGTGCGTGTTGCCGGAAGCCTCCCCCCTGCGCTGGGTTCTTATCGTCCCGATCTGTTTAATGAGCAGCAGGCACAGGCGATCCATCGTGTACTGGTCGCCGCTCAGGCACCTTACGTTGATCTCTGGCTGGGTGAAACGATTAGCTCGATTGCGGAAGCAGAATCCATCCATGCCGTGCTTGCCGGTCAGCCCCAGCCGCTGTGGCTTTCATTTACCCTGCAGGATGAGCCTGAGCTGTACGATGCCGTCAGCACCTTACGCTCCGGTGAGAGCGTGGGCGCGGCGGTGAGCAGGGCGATTGAGCTGGGCGTAGAAAATGTGCTGTTCAACTGCAGCCATCCTGAGGTGATGTCTTCTGCAGTGAAGCAGGCGGCAGCCGTGCGTGAGCAGCTGGGTGCGGATATCGGCATTGGCGTTTACGCTAACGCCTTTGACCACGGCAGCAACAGCGGCGGCGCTAATGAAGGGCTGAGCGCCCTGCGCAAGGATACGCACCCTGAAGGCTACCTGAACTGGGCGCAGGAGTGGGTGGCGGCTGGCGCGACGCTGGTCGGTGGCTGCTGCGGTATCGGTCCCGAGCATATCGGTCGACTGGCCGCGTCGCTGAAGTAATCTCTACGGCAACGACAGATAAAACCAATAAAAACAAATTAAAACCAGGAAACACAATATGAATCGTCGCGACTTTATTAAAACCACCGGAGCGCTTTCGGTGGCTGCGGCCTGCACCAGCTGGCCATTTACTGCTGCAACGGCGGCTGAAGCGCCGTCAACCACGCCGAAAAAAGGCGGCCATCTGATTGTCGGTATGGATAACGCCTCCAGCACCGACCGCCTCGATCCGGCGTTCTGGTTCGAATCCTATATGTATTTCGTCGGTTCCCAGCTGTTTAACTGCCTGGCGGAAGTCGATGAAAACGGCAAGATTGTTCCCTCGCTGGCGGAGAGCTGGGAAACCAGCGACGGCAGCAAAACCTGGGTGCTCAATATTCGTCAGGGCGTGCAGTTCCACGATGGCCGCACGCTAACGGCGAAAGATGTGATTTATTCACTGAACCACCATCGCGATGAAAAATCCAGCTCGTCGGTGAAAGGCTATCTCGACCCGGTTGTGTCGTTGGAAGCCACCAGCCCAAATCAGGTGACGATCAAGCTGAAAGAGCCGAACGTGGAGTTTATTGCGCTGCTCAGCGACGTTCACTTCGCCATTACCGCAGAAAATGAGAATTTTGATAAAGGCATCGGGACCGGTGCTTTTATTCTGGAAAGTTTCAAGCCGGGCGTGCGTACGCTGGTGAAACGTAATCCGAACCACTGGAACCCGGCTCGTGGCCACGTGGATTCCGTGGAAACGCTGGCGATGAATGATTCCACCGCGCGCGTTGCGGCGCTGGCCAGCGGCTCGGCGCATATTATCAACCGCGTTAACCCGCGTATTGTTGACCGCCTGAAGAATATGCCGAACATCCAGCTGCAGCGCTCGCGCGACAGCCAGATCTTCACCTTCCCGGGGCTGGCTACGGCGGCACCGTTTAATACCCTTGATGGGCGTCTGGCGCTGAAATACGCCATCGACCGCGAGCAGATTATCAAAACCGTGCTGGGCGGCTACGGCACCGTGGCTAACGATAACCCGATCTTCCCGTCCAGCCAGTACTTTGCGAAAGACATTCCCCAGCGCCCTTACGACCCGGAAAAAGCCAAATTCCACTGGCAGAAAACCGGTTTCTCCGGCCCGCTGGTGCTGTCGGTCGCCGAATCCGGCTTCCCTGGGGCGGTAGATGCCGGCCAGCTGTACCAAAACTCGGCCACCCGTGCCGGTATTCCACTGAAGGTTGAGCGCGTGCCGGATGATGCCTTCTGGGATAACGTCTGGATGAAGAAACCGTTTGTTTCCTCAAACTGGTCGCTGCGCCCGACGGCGGATGCGCTGCTGTCGCTGGTGTTTACCAGTAACGCACCGTGGAATGAGTCGCAGTGGAAAGAGCCTAAGTTTGACCAGCTGGTTAACGCTGCCCGTGGCGAGCAGGACGAGCAGAAGCGCCGTCAGATTTACCACGACATTCAGCTGATGCTGGTGGAGCAGGGCAGCGAAATTATTCCGCTGTATGCCGACTCGCTGGACGCCAGCAGTAAAAAAATCAACGGGTTTGTCGCGATTCCGGGCTTCACCATGAGCGGCAACCGCGCGGCGGAAAAAGTGTGGTTCGCCTAACGGCTTTCCGGTTCAGCTTCAGGTTGCAGGATATCTTTTGAGTAATTTGCATGAGACAAAGGGGAAGGGGCACCTTCCCCTGTTAAAACTAATCGGGCTGCGGCTGTTGGCCGGTGTGGTGATGCTGCTGGTGGTATCGGCGCTGATCTTTATCGGCATCCAGCTGCTGCCTGGCAACGCGGCAACGGCGATCCTCGGCCAGACCGCAACGCCACAGGCGGTGGCGGCGCTGAATGAGCAGCTGGGCCTCGACCAGCCCGCGCTGGGCCGCTATCTGGGCTGGCTGGGCGGCGTGCTGCACGGTGATTTTGGCCACAGCTTTACCAGTCGCGAAGCGATTGCGCCGGTGCTGCTGGATCGGCTGGGTAACACGCTGTCGCTGGCCTTTTTCACCGCCATCGTCGCCGTACCGCTGGCGCTGGTGATCGGCTTTCTGTCCGCCCGTTACCAGGGCAGCTGGCTGGACCGGCTGCTGAGCCTGTTTACTCGCGCTGCCGTATCGCTGCCGGAGTTTTTCTCCGGCTATCTGCTGATTATGATATTTTCCATCACGCTGTTCTGGCTGCCCAGCAACAGCAGCATTTCCGACGATATGCCGCTTGGCGACCGACTGCTGGCCATCGCTCTGCCGTGCATGACGCTGATTCTGGCGATCCTTGGCCATATGAGCAATATGACCCGGGCCGCGCTGGTGAGTGCGCAGGATGCAGCCTGGGTAGATACGGCGCTGATGAAGGGGCTGTCACCTTCAGCAATCCTCTTCCGACACGTGCTGCCAAACGCTTGGGGGCCGATTATTAACGTGATCGTGTTAAACCTTGCCTGGCTGATGGTCGGCGTGGTGATCGTTGAAAACGTTTTTGTTTACCCTGGCCTGGGGCAGTATATGGTCGACAGCATTAGCAAGCGTGATATCCCGGTGATTCAGGACTGTGCCCTGCTACTGGCGGGGATCTATATTTTGCTGAATCTGCTGGCCGATGTCGTCGCGCTGCTGGCTAACCCGCGCCTGCGCCACAGCCGCTAAGCGGCAGGTATAATTTTTACCCTCGGTGGTGCAGCAACGTGCACACTGCCGGGACTAACCAGGAATTGATGTGGATGTTTAGGCTGAAATTTGCGGTGCTGCCCGGTGTGATCGGGCTGGGCCTGTTTATTCTGGTGGCGATTTTCGCCCCCTGGCTGTCGCCGTATGCGCCAGACCAGGTGGTGGGCAGCGCATGGAGCGGGGTCACGGCGGAAAACTGGCTGGGGACCGATAACCTGGGGCGCGATCTACTGTCCCGACTGATCTGGGGCACCCGTACTTCGCTGAGCGTCAGCGCCGTAGCAACGCTGCTGGCCTTTGCCATCGGGACGTTTCTCGGCTTTCTGGCCGGTTTCTGTCGCGGCTGGGTCGACCAGCTGATCTCCAGGCTGAACGATATTCTGATGGCGATCCCCACGCTTATTCTTGCACTGGTGGTGCTGGCGATGCTGCCGAAAACCATTCCGGTGATCGTGCTGGTGCTGGGTTTCCTTGAATCCACCCGGGTGCTGCGCGTGGCGCGTTCGCTGGCGGTGGACATTGCGGCGCAGGAGTTTATTGAAGTTGCCCGGCTGCGCGGTGAGCGCCTGAGCTGGGTGCTGTGGTGCGAGATCCTGCCCAATGCGCTTACCACGCTGATCGCGGAGTTTGCCCTGCGCTTTATCTTTATCCTGCTGTTCCTGTCTGCGCTGTCGTTCCTGGGCATGGGTATTCAGCCGCCGACCGCCGACTGGGGCGGGCTGGCACGGGATAATAAAGACGGCATTCTGTTTGGCGTCTGGGCCGCGCTGATCCCCGGTGCGGCCATCGCGCTGCTGGCGATCGCGCTGAACAGCGTTGCCGACTGGCTGTTAAGCCACTACACCCGCAGCTGGCAGGAGTAAATCATGAGCCAACAACCACTGTTACGCGTTGAGCAGCTGCGGGTCACCGCCGGGAATGCCGTGCTGGTGCAGGACATCTCCTTCACCCTGAAAAAGGGCGAGGTGCTGGGACTGATCGGAGAGTCGGGTGCGGGGAAATCCACCATCGGTCAGGCGATCCTCGGTCATTTCCGTTTTGGCATGAAGCTTAGCGGCGGCAAAATTCATTTTGCCGGGCGCGAGCTGACCGGGCTTTCCGAACGCCAGCTGCGCGGCGTGCGCGGCGCGAAAATTGCCTACGTGGCGCAGTCGGCCAGCGCGGCGTTTAACCCGGCGAAAAAGATCGGCGAGCAGGTGATCGAAGCGGCTATTCGCCATCGGATACTGAATCGTCAGCAGGCGATAGTGCGGGCGATTGAGATTTTCAGTCAGCTACAGTTGCCGCAGCCGCAGGACTTTTTCCACCGCTATCCGCATCAGGTGTCGGGCGGGCAGCTGCAGCGTGCGATGATCGCAATGGCGATCTGCGCCGGTCCTGAGCTGATTATCTTTGATGAGCCGACCACCGCGCTGGATGTGACCACCCAGCTGGAAGTGCTGAAGGCAATCCGCGAAGTGATCCGCCTGACCGGAGTCGCTGCGCTGTATATCAGCCACGATCTGGCGGTGGTGGCGCAGATCAGCCAGCGCATTATGGTGCTGCGCCACGGACGCGAAGTGGAGTGCGGCAACACCGCCGGGCTGCTGGCCTCGCCGCAGGAAGCCTACACCCGCGATCTGCTGCACAGCCACGGCGAACCGCATCAGCCGCGCAGTACCACGCTGCCGCTGCTCACCGCCGAACAGATTTCCGTTGATTATCAGGCCAACCGCGTGCTGGACGACGTCTCGCTGACCATCGGGCGGGGCCGCACTCTGGCGCTGATTGGCGAGTCGGGTGCCGGGAAATCGACGCTGGGCAGGTTGATTTGCGGGCTGGTTGCCCCCGCGCACGGCAGCGTGCGCTTTAACGGCCAGCTGCTGCCTGCTGCACTGCACCAGCGTTCCCGCCAGCAGCTCCAGTCGGTACAGATGATCCATCAGCATCCGGACACCGCGCTGAATCCGCGGCTTACCATCGGTGTACAGATTGCGCGCTCGATGGTTTGTCTGACCACGCTGACGCCGCTGCAGCGGCAGGCGCGAGTCAGCGAACTGCTGGAAAAGGTCGGCCTGCCGCCGCAGCTGGCGGATCGCTATCCGCACGCGCTGTCCGGTGGTCAGAAGCAGCGCGTCTGTATCGCCCGTGCGCTGGCGGTCGATCCGGCACTGATTGTCTGCGATGAGCCGACTTCCGCACTCGATCCGCTGGTCGGTCGCGAAGTGCTGGCGCTGCTGAAATCGCTACAGGAAGAAACCGGCGTGTCGATGCTGTTTATTACCCACGATCTGCACGTGGTTCAGGCGGTGGCCGATGAGGTGATGGTACTGCGCCACGGCAAAGTGGTGCGCCAGGGGCGGCTGGATCAGGTGTTTACCGCGCCGCTGGACGAGTACACCGCCCGGCTGCTGCGGGCGGTGCCTGAAATGCGCGTGGGCTGGCTGGAAGAGGCTGGTGCGGTGGCATAGCTCCGCTGTCCGGCGCAGCCTATGGTCGTTATTGGTGGGCAATCACCGAAGCAATCACGCCAGTAGCGATAGCAATCAGCACGTAGTTGCCGTTCACGTTCATCCAGCGATGACCTGACGGTGGTGCTTTCAGACCGTGTTTTTTCCAGTCGTTAACCTGATAGCCTGCACCGCGATACTGCTGCGGCAGCGGGCGTCCCTTACGGAAGTCAGGCTGCTGGCGCTCCGGTTTGTTGCCGTGTGCCTGCTGGTGCGACGCCTGCTGCGGGCGCGTGTTGTTTTCGCGCTGAGGTTGGCCGCCGTTGGCGTGCTGATTCTGCTGTGGCTGCCCGCCGTTGCCCTGCTGTTGTTTCTGTTGCGGGTGCTTTATTGGCTGCTGCTGTGCGTCGCGGCCGTTGTCCGGCCCCTGGGCAAAGGCGCTCAGGCTGCTGCTGGCAATCATCATGACGGATAAAGCCATAATCAGGGTCTTTTTCATCTTGTTATTCCTTTCGGTTGAATCAGTGTTCAGACAAAAGGAATGTGGCCTTCGGGCGGGTCGCTAACAAGGGTAAAAATCTGAAGAGTGCAGGTTTAACGGTTTTTTTAATTCGTCTTTACGCAAAACTGCAACGCCACCACCGGCAGCGTTGCAAGAGGGGTTAAAACGGTGTTTCGACCACGCCGCCATCCACCCGTAATGCGGCACCGGACGTGGCGGAGGAGAGCGGTGAGCAGACGTAGGTCACCATGTTACTCACCTCTTCCACGCTGGCGGCTCGCTGGATAACTGAGGTTGGACGATTGGCCTTCACAAACTCTACGCCCAGATCTTCCAGCTTCGCGCCGTTGGCCACTTCCTGCTTAAACATTTCGGCGAAACCATCGGACAGGGTTGGCCCGGGCAGCACCGCATTGACTGTCACACCCGTGCCTGCGGCGGCTTTTGCCAGACCGCGAGACAGCGCAAGCAAAGCGGTTTTGCTAACGCCATAGTGGATCATATCTGCCGGAATATTGATGGCGGATTCAGAGGAGAGGAACACCACCCGTCCCCAGCCGGATTGGATCATTTTCGGCATGTACGCGCGGCTAAGCCGTACTGCCGACATGACGTTGATATCCCAGATGTTCTGCCATAGCGCATCGTCGGTTTCAAAGAAGTCGCCACCGGGGAAAATGCCGACGTTATTGACCAGAATATCGCACTGCGGTTCGGCGTTCAGCAGCGCGCTGCATCCATCGGCGGTACCCAGATCCAGAGCATGACCTCGTGCCCCATTGCCCAGTTCTTTGACCAGTTCATCCACCTGCTGCTGATGACGCCCGGTGATCACCACTCGTGCTCCGGCTTTTGCCAGCCCCTGAGCAATACCTTTACCGATACCTTTCGTTGAACCGGTGACGATGGCGGTTTTGCCGCTTAAATCAATCTTCATCACAATCTCCTGTGCGGTTAGGTCAGGAGAATAAGTGTAGACACGATTCAGCGACTCTGTGAATTACCCGATGCGATAAGCCTGTTCCAGCATCCAATGCTGCTGTTCGCGGCTGTAGCTGACCAGGGAATTCTTACTGTTCGAACGCGAAAGAATCCAGTCAACCTCATCCACCGAGAGGGGCTGAAGATCCTGCCAGAAGGCCAGGCCGGCGTTAGCTATTAGCCACTGCTTTAGCTGCTCTGCGGGTTGTTCGCTGGTCTGCTGGAATAGCGCGAAGTTAAGCTCCTGCATCAACACCGCCTGCTGCGGATGCGGGCTTACGTCCAGCAGAGTCAGGAACGGCAGCAGCAGACGGCCGCAGACCTCGCCGTGGTGGTAATCTTTGATGGCACCCAGCTCCCCGGCAATACCGTGGATCACCCCCAGCCCCGCCATGCTCAGGCTCTGGCCGCCAAGCCATGAGGCCAGCATCATTTGCTCACGTGCTCTATCGCCCTGAGAACCTCTTTCGGTCAGCTGCGGCCAGCCGCGCACGAAGGCCTGCATGCCGCTGATGGCGGTCTGACGGGTAAACGCATTACCCTTTGATGACAGATATGCCTCGAACAGGTGGGTGAAAGCATCCACCGCGCAGCAAACCAGCACGTTATCCGGTGCGCCGCGCAGCAGGTCGGGATCGAGAATAGCCACCTGCGGAACAAATTCAGGATGGCGCAGCGAGGCTTTTACTTTGATCTCTGCTTTATCCGTAATCACCGCATTTTGCGTCACTTCGCTGCCGGTTCCTGCCGTGGTCGGCACAGCGATCAGCGGCAGGGTTGCGCCACTTACCGTCGTGTCGCCGACTTTCTCCAGATAGCGCAGCGTATTTAGCGGATGCTGGCTCAGCGCCGCCACCGCTTTCGCCGCATCCAGCACGCTGCCGCCACCAATAGCGACGACGCGCTGGATTTTGCCGCGCCAGCGCGTCACCCAGCTGTCGATCTCACCGGGTGATGCTTCGTGCGGCACAATTTCAATCCCGACCAGCAGCGGTTGTACCTGATGCTCCAGGTTTTTCCAGGCATCGCTGCGCAAGAAAGAACTGCCGCAGAACAGCAGGGTAGGTAAAGGTGTTTCAGTCAGCAGGCGCGGTAGCTGTTGCAGGCTGCCGCTGCCGAAGAAAGTCTGACGATTGGCGATCAGTTGGCTGGTATTCATAAACGGACTGGGGCCTTTAGGGTTACAGCTGCCCGGGTGCCGGGCAGTTGAAGGTGATCATCTGATTTTGCGGTGAATTGATAATACTGAATTGCCGATCGGAAATACGCTGCGCCAACCAGCCGTCGCGGGTGACGGCCGAGGGAATATACAGCTCGCGATTAGTGGATTGCAGCGTGCCGCTGTCCAGCGTTAAATCGGGCAGGGTAACGGAAAAAGAGTTGAAGCGGTCAACGACTAATCCCTGCACATTACCCAGCGGCTGGCCTTCAAGGCTCTGGCGCTGGCCGTTACACTCCACCCCTTTATAGTCAGAAGAGCAGGCGGCAAGCAGCAGAACCAGTACGGCAGGCAGCGGCCGTAAAAACGGGACAGCGAAAAGGCGCGGTGGCATCAGCCTGAGACATGAGTACGGCATTACGCATCCTGTCGGTTGGGGGTTCCTTAGTATAGCCCGAGTATAGCGCGGCAGTTGTACCGGGCGAAAGCCATTGCGCACGACGGTAAATTTACACTTTCCGCTGAATAACCCTCCACTATGTAACAATATGCGGAATCGATTCTGTGATTTTGTTAACAATAGTTCGCAAACGAATTAAGGAGTGCTACAATCCTTGCGATTTTTGTGATGGATATCACATTGAAGTGCGTTATGACGCGCTTATCAACGTCACGATTCCTCCAGAGCGGGGGAGCAGGGAAAGCAGCACGGAACGGCTTACGGGCAAAATACGCAAAGGGTTGTATACTTTTTGACGAGTCTGCCCTGCGGTGACTGTGCATCAACTCGTCAGGGAAAGACAGGTGCTTATTCCGGGAATACCGGGTTAATCTCATTGGCTGCATCTGATTTGCGGCGTGGGGATTCTGGTATGGGATAGAGCGTTTTTTTGGTGCTTGTTAACTCCGAATCTTTCCAGTGAATAAAAATAAAACCTCTGTATTGCTGCTGACGCCGATGTTGATCATCGCTCCTACAGCCGTCAGCTTTGCGCAAACCTCTGCAACCGCCGCTCAGGGACAGGATTCCACCCTGATGGTCATCAAACACCGTAATGGTCTGTCCGAACTGGATACCCCTGCCGCCGTCAGCGTGGTGGAAGGCGACGATCTGCGCCACAGCACGGCGCAGGTGAATCTGTCTGAAAGCCTGGGCAGCGTGCCGGGCCTGCAAATTCAGAACCGCCAGAACTACGCGCAGGATCTGCAACTGTCGGTGCGTGGCTTCGGCAGCCGCTCCATGTACGGCGTACGCGGCGTGCGCATCTACGTTGACGGTATTCCTGCGACCATGCCGGACGGCCAGGGCCAGACCTCGAATATCGATATCAATTCCATTGGCAAAGTGGAAGTGCTGCGCGGCCCGTACTCCGCGCTTTACGGTAACGCCTCCGGCGGCGTGGTGAACATTGACACCACCACCGGCAGCCAGCCCACCACGCTGGAAGCAGGCACTTACTTCGGCAGCTACGGCACCTGGCGCAACAGCGTTAAGGCCAGCGGTGCAACCGGCGACGGTACTCAGGCCGGTGACGTTAACTACACCATTTCCGGTTCCCGCTTTACCACCCATGGCTTCCGCGACCATAGCGGTACGCAAAAAAGCCTCGGTAACGGTAAACTCGGCGTTCGGCTGGACGATGTCAGCACCCTGACGCTGATGTTTAACAGCGTATCGGTGGATGCTAACGATCCCGGCGGCCTGAGCGAGGCCGAATACAAAGCCAATCCGAAGCAGTCGCCGCGTGGCGATCAGTACAATACGCGCAAGAGCCTTGACCAGACGCAGATTGGCCTGCGCTACCAGCGTCAGATGAGCGATAACGACGAACTGACGTTGACCACGTGGCACGGCGAGCGCCACACCACGCAGTATCAGTCCATTCCTTACGCGACACAGCAGAACGCGGCCTATCCGGGCGGCGTGATCGTGCTGGAACGTAAATACCAGGGGATTGATACCCGCTGGAAGCATGACGACCAGCTGGGATCGATGCCGGTTTCGCTGATCGCCGGCCTGGACTATGAAACCATGACCGAGCGCCGTCAGGGCTTCCAGAACTACAACCTGGTGAACGGCGTGCCGCAGTTCGGTGAGAAAGGGGATCAGCGCCGCAACGAGAAGAACACCATGTGGAATCTCGACCCCTATCTGCAAACCAGCTGGCAGCTCTCTTCCGCCTGGACGCTGGATGCCGGTCTGCGTTACAGCACGGTCAGTTTTGATTCTACCGACTACTATATTACTCAGGGCAACGGTGACGACAGCGGCAGCGCGCGCTACCACAAACTGCTGCCGATGGGTTCGATCAACTATGCGGTGACCGATGCGTGGAATCTTTATGCTTCCGCCGGTCGTGGTTTTGAAACGCCGACCATCAACGAGCTTTCCTATCGCTCAACGTCCGGTAGCGAAACCGGCCTGAACCTTGGCCTGAAACCGGCCACCAGCGATACCTTTGAAATCGGCAGCAAAACCCGCATCGGTTACGGCCTGCTGACCGCCGCCATCTTCCAGACCAACACTGACAACGAGCTGGTGGTGGATAAGAGCCAGTACGGTCGTGCGGTGTATAAAAACGCCGGGGAAACTCGCCGCCGTGGCCTGGAGCTGGGCTTCGATCAGCAGTTCGCCCAGGACTGGCGTCTGAAAATGGCGTGGACGCTGCTGGATGCCACTTACCGCAACGAAACCTGTTCGTCCAGCGGCAGCTGCACCCCGGCGGGTAATCGCTTACCGGGTATCGCCCGCAATATGGGCTACGCCTCGCTGGAATATGCACCGGAAAGCGGCTGGCACGCCGGCGCGGACATTCGCTATTTAAGCCGCATCCAGGCCGATGACGCCAATGATGCTCAGGCTCCGTCCTACGCGGTAACCAGCCTGAACACCGGCTATCGCTTTAACTGGAGCCGCTGGTCGCTGGACCTGTTCGGCCGCGTGGACAACCTGTTCGATCGCCAGTACGTCGGCTCGGTAATTGTTAACGAAGGCAACGGTCGTTACTTCGAACCGGCCCCGGGGCGCAACTGGGGCGGCGGTGCGACGCTGGCTTATCAGTTCTGATGATTTAACGCCGGAAGTTTTACGGCAACATATCCAAAACGGCCCGCTCACGCCACCGGCAGCAGCGGGTCAGAACACACCGGATGGATGGCTAAACAATAACCGGGTGTTTTTAAAGATTAGGCTTACGCTTAATCGACGACTTTAAATATTGGTAAGGTTCAAATTATGCAAAGTAAAGCATCAAGGATCCTGATCCTGTTGACGACGATATTTGCCGTACTCAGCGGCCTGTATCTGTTAATTGGCGGTATCTGGTTAGCTAAACTGGGCGGTTCGCTCTACTACATTATTGCCGGTGTGATTCAGCTGATCACCGCCTTTTTGCTGTTCCGCCGCCGTGGCGCAGCGTTACTGCTCTACGCACTGTTCCTGCTCGGCACCACCATTTGGTCGCTGTGGGAAGTGGGATCGGATTTCTGGGCGTTGACTCCGCGTCTGGACGTGACCTTCTTCTTCGGCCTGTGGCTGGTACTGCCGTTTATCTGGCGTGGCCTGAGCAGCGAAGGCGCCTTCCCGCGCACGGCGCTGGCCGGCGTGCTGGTGTTTGTGGTTATCGTGCTGGCCTACTCGGTATTTAACGATCCGCAGGAAGTGAACGGCACGCTGAGCGCTGATCAGGTTGAACAGTCTGCGCCTTCCGCTGACGGCGTTGCTGCCGGCGACTGGCCTGCCTACGGCCGTACCCAGGGCGGTACTCGTTACTCTCCGCTGAAGCAGATCACCGATAAGAACGTCGGCGAGCTACAGCAGGCGTGGGACTTCCAGACCGGCGATTTGAAAACCGCAACCGATCCGGGTGAAATCACTAACGAAGCAACGCCGATCAAAATCGGTGATGCCCTTTACCTGTGTACTGCGCACCAGAAGCTGTTTGCGCTGGATGCCGCGACCGGTAAAGAGAAGTGGCGTTTCGATCCGAAAATGAAGACCGACCCGACGTTCCAGCACGTGACCTGTCGCGGTGTGTCTTACTACCAGACTCCGGAAGCCGCCGCGCTGCCAGCGGGTGCCAAGCCTGCGCTGTGCGCACGCCGCATTCTGCTGCCGGTGAACGACGGTAACCTGTACGCACTGGATGCCGAAACCGGTGAGCTGTGTGCGGAATTTGGTGACAACGGCAAGCTGAACCTGCAGAGCAATATGCCGTTCAACAAAGTGGGCGGCTATGAGCCAACCTCACCACCGATTGTGACACCAACCACCATCGTGATGGCCGGTGCAGTGACCGATAACTACTCCACCAAAGAACCGTCCGGCGTTGTCCGTGGTTTCGACGTGAAGACCGGTAAGCTGCTGTGGGCCTTCGATACCGGTGCTAAAGATCCAAACCTGCTGCCGGAAGCGGATCAGCATTACACGCCGAACTCGCCAAACTCCTGGGCACCGGCGGCGTATGATGCCTCGCTGGACCTGGTGTATCTGCCGATTGGCGTGTCGACTCCGGATATCTGGGGCGGCAATCGTACGCCAGAGATGGAGCGTTTTGCTACCGGTCTGCTGGCGCTGAATGCGACTACCGGCAAGCTGGCCTGGTTCTACCAGACCGTGCATCACGATCTGTGGGATATGGACGTTCCGGCTCAGCCAACGCTGGCGGACATTGATGACAAGAACGGCAACAAAGTTCCGGTTATCTATGTGCCGACTAAAACCGGTGACCTGTTCGTGCTGGATCGCCGTAACGGTAAGCCGGTGGTTCCTGCGCCTGAGATGAAAGTGCCGGGTGGTCCGGCGAAGGGCGATCGCCTTTCTCCAACCCAGCCTTACTCTGAGCTGAGCTTCCGTCCGAAAGAGCATCTGGCCGGTAAAGATATGTGGGGCGCCACTATCTACGATCAGCTGATCTGCCGCGTGATGTTCCATCAGCTGCGTTATGAAGGCCCGTTCACCCCGCCATCCGAGCAGGGCACGCTGGTGTTCCCGGGTAACCTGGGGATGTTCGAGTGGGGCGGTATCTCTGTGGACACCGACCGTCAGGTTGCCGTGGCAAACCCAATGGCGCTGCCGTTCGTTTCCCGTCTGGTACCGCGCGGTCCGGGTAACCCGATGGAGCCGGACGAGAACGATAAAGGCGGCACCGGCAGCGAGTCCGGTATTCAGCCACAGTACGGCGTGCCGTACGGCGTGACGCTGAATCCGTTCCTGTCTCCGCTGGGCTTCCCGTGCAAGCAGCCTTCATGGGGCTACATTTCAGCGATCGACCTGAAGACTAACGATATCGTGTGGAAAAAACGTATCGGTACGGTGCGCGACAGTTCACCGATTCCGCTGCCGTTTAAAATGGGTATGCCAATGCTGGGCGGCCCGGTTTCTACTGCCGGTAACGTGTTCTTCATTGCGGCGACTGCCGATAACTATCTGCGTGCGTTTAACGTGTCTAACGGCGAGCAGCTGTGGCAGGCGCGTCTGCCAGCGGGCGGTCAGGCTACACCGATGACGTATGAAGTGAACGGTAAGCAGTACGTGGTGATTGTGGCCGGTGGTCACGGTTCGTTCGGTACGAAGATGGGCGATCATGTGATTGCTTATGCTTTGCCGGACAGTAAGTAAGCGTGTAATTCGGGGCGGGCCTGCGGGTTCGCTTCTGAGATAGCGTTGAGGGCGGCCGTTTTTACGGTCGCCTTTTTTTATGCGGTTCCTTCATTTCGTTTGTCAGCCTGCCGGACCGGCACAGATTTGTGTTGCGTTGTTTGCAAAGACTGGAGTTAGCGCTGGCTGGTTGTGCCC
The DNA here is from genome assembly GCF_016624545.1 of Erwinia sp. S38. Classification (NCBI taxonomy): domain Bacteria; kingdom Pseudomonadati; phylum Pseudomonadota; class Gammaproteobacteria; order Enterobacterales; family Erwiniaceae; genus Erwinia; species Erwinia sp. S38. The sequence goes on from NZ_JACVTS010000006.1 coordinate 263,676, forward strand.
CCGGTCTGGCGGTCCTCGCGCCGCGTTGCGGTTCCTTCACTTCGCTCGTCATCCTGCCGGACCGGCACGTATTTGTGTTGCGTTGTTTGCAAAGACTGGAGTTAGCGCTGGCTGGTTGTGCCCCCGTTCGGGCGGTCCTCGCGCCGCGTTGCGGTTCCTTCACTTCGTTCGTCAGCTTGCCGGACCGGCACAGACGCGCGTCCTGCGCGGCTGTGCCTTTCGCCCACGTCCATGTGGGCGAATCCTGGCTTTCCTCTCTGCGTTCAGCGCTGCGGATTGCCCGCCCGAGGGCACAACCAGCCTGCTTGCTGACTTCTGTGTTTTTTGAAGGATGAGTCCTGATTTTTCTCTGCGTTCAGCGCAGCGGATTGCCCGCCCGGGGGAACAACCAGCCTGCTTGCTGACTTCTGTGTTTTCTGAAGGATGAGTCCTGATTTTTCTCTGCGTTCAGTGTTGCGGATTGCCCGATCGGTGGCACAACCAGCCTGCTTGCTGACTTCTGTGTTTTCTGAAGGATGAGTCCTGGCTTTCCTCTCTGCGTTCAGCGCTGCGGATTGCCCGCCCGGGGGCGCAACCAGCCTGCTTGCTGACTTCCGCGTTTTCTGAAGGATGAGTCCTGATTTTTCTCTACGTTCAGCGTTGCGGATTGCCCGATCGGTGGCACAACCAGCCTGCTTTCTGACTTCCGCGTTTTCTGAAGGATAAATCCGGGCTTCCAATTTCTTTTCAGCACTGAGGGTTGCACGTCGTGGCAGCACCCGTCAGCGGCGTGACACTGGAATTATCTTCAGTTCAGAGAACATCTGTTATGCATGAATGTCATTAAACGGAAATGGGCTATGCAGCCCGTTGTTGCATCCAGACCAGAAGATATTTGCTAAAAAATCTGCTCTCACCTTTTGCTGCATTGACGTCGAATTATGTGTTAACACAATAGCTTGGAGAGTTTGGAGAGTTTGGAGAGTTTGGAGAGTTTGGAGAGTTTGGAG
>NZ_JACVTS010000070.1:0-914 GCF_016624545.1 Erwinia sp. S38
CTCTTAACCAGAGGTGACTCATATGACAAAACCAACGGCGACCAAAAAGCCCCGTAAACAACACTCACCAGAGTTCCGCCAGGAAGCCATCAAGCTTGCTGAACATATCGGCGTGGCCGCTGCAGCTCGTGAGCTCAGACTGTACGAATCACAGCTCTACAACTGGCGCAGCAAACAGAGAAATCAGGCAACGTCCTCTGAGCGCGAGAGCGAACAGGCCGCTGAGATTGCTCGCCTCAAACGCCAGCTGGCTGAAAAGGACGAGGAGCTGGCCATTCTCCAAAAGGCCGCGACATACTTCGCGAAGCGCCTGAAATGAAGTATGTCTTCATCGAAAACCATCAGGCTGATTTCAGTATTAAAGCCATGTGCCGGGTGCTGCGCGTGGCCCGCAGTGGCTGGTATACATGGCGGAGCCGTTGCACAGTTATCAGTGCACGCCAGCGCTTCTGACAGGACTGCGACAGCCTGGTCAGTAACGCCTTCAGCCGGGCTAAACAGCGCTACGGAGCCCCCCGCCTGGCAGAAGAGCTGCGTGCGCAGGGCCTGACGTACAACGTGAAAACGATAGCCTCCAGCCTGCGGCGTCAGGGTCTGCGGGCAAAAGCTTCACGCCGGTTCAATCCGGTCAGCTACCGTGAGCACGGTCTGCCGGTCTCAGAAAATCTGCTGAAGCAGGATTTTAACGCCAGCGGCCCGAACCAGAAGTGGTCGGGAGACATCACGTACTTACGTACGGATGAAGGCTGGCTGTACCTTGCCGTGGTCATCGACCTCTGGTCGCGGGCCGTTATCGGCTGGTCGATGTCATCGCGGATGACGGCAAACCTGGCCTGCGATGCACTTCAGATGGCGTTATGGCGGCGCAGGCGGCCAAAATACGTTATCGTTCATACGGATCGGGGCGGGCAATA
>NZ_JACVTS010000071.1:0-880 GCF_016624545.1 Erwinia sp. S38
GTGGCAATAATTCAGCAAACCGAATTTATTAATAAGTGGGCTGGTGGGCGCTGCAACGCACCACATCAGCCTGTGATTCTCCCGAAGATTGTGCTGACAGGAGTTGAACCTGCATCTGGGGGATTAGACCTGACCATCACCGGATGCAACACAATGAACAGAGCACTACCGCTTTTTTTGCCGCCCCATCCTGGCTTTTGGTACTGCAACGGCTGCTAGAGTTATTTTGCATGCCAGCGCTCTGGTCATTGTGTGCTGGTCTTTCCCAGCCGTCAGCGTTCTACTTCCCGCCGTCACTGCCGTCGAGGGTGCTGGCATCTCACCGTTTTCACAGTTGAACGTCTGCCGGGAGTTTTGAGCCTTCGGCGGGCTGTTGTGGTGGCCGGTACTGCGATATTCCGGCTTGCTTGACCCTACATGGCCTCAATATCCAACCGGCCAGCTTTTAGCGCATCAGCCTGCGCATTCACCACAGCGGAAAGAGCACTGCCTAGGGTGGATATTTTCGCCCAGGCACGAAACGCAAACATCAGTGCTCTTACCTGTTGTGTTAAGTACGATTCACCTGATCCGGTCCTGCAGCGCTACATCGCCGGATCAGGCTAAAAGGGCGGTTACGCGGCCACTCGGCTTGTTGGTCTGGACGGCAGTATTAAGTACCGTCATCGCGGATTCTGCTTCTCCGCCCCGATTTCACCCCCGCTATTGTTTAGCGCGCAAACCGAGAAAATCGCCTTCAACGCTTTAGGCTTTCGCACAACGAGAAGGGCGCTTACTCCACGTCTCTAAAGCGTTCGAAAAAACCCGCTTTGCAAACGCCCTTATCGTTGTGAGCTGAGTAAAAAGGGCGGTTAACAGGGCTGTAAACTATCTACCCTGG
>NZ_JACVTS010000072.1:0-860 GCF_016624545.1 Erwinia sp. S38
AGGCCACGCCGCTGCGTAGCGGAAGGTAAGTAATATCGGCGACCCAGACCTGTTCTGGCTCGAGGGCTGTTACCTGTCCGGGGCCGGGTTTCAGCAGATTGGGATGCCGGTAAAAGCGATGATGGCTGTTGGTGGTTTTGTGATAAGCCCGTTTTACAGGAACCAGAAGCCTGTGTTCACCCAGCAGGCTAAAAAGACGGTCACGCCCAATATTCAACTTGTTATCTGACTGACTGTTCAGAAGGTAGTGCAGTTTACGCGTACCGATACGTGGTTGACGGCACCGGATACGGGCAACAAAATCAATAACCTGTGCATTATGTTGCTGTCGTTTATTGTATCTTGCGTTGTCCTGATACCAGGCCTGTCTGCTGTGCCCCAGGAACTGGCATGCCCGCGTAACGGTTACTTTTGAGGTCCGACCTTGCGCGAGGACTTGCCGGGCCGCTTCTTTACGACACTCACCCCGTAATCATTTTTCAGGACATTAATAACAGACTCAAAAAATTCAGCTTTCTGGTTAGCCAGCGCAAGCTGCTCTTCAAGTTCCTTGATTCTTTGTTCGGGTGTAAGCGGGATATTTGTCTGAGCCACAGGCAGTTTCCTCTTCGCCAGGTCAGGAAGTCCGGGACGCCAGTCGAGCCGGCCATATTTACGCAGCCAGACAAGCACGGTGGAGCGCCCCTGAATGCCATATCGCTGTTGGGCCTGTTTATAGGTCATCTCGCCTTTTTCGACCTGCTCAACAACGGCTATTTTAAAGGATAGAGGATAATCACGTTGGGTGCGTTTGAACTCAGTCATCATCACGTTCTCCGTATTTAAGTCGGGAACGTGTCAACGCTATTCAGGACGGGTCA
>NZ_JACVTS010000073.1:0-769 GCF_016624545.1 Erwinia sp. S38
ACGGTTGTAATCTGTTGTCCATTTCCACCGCGCATTACTCCCGGTCAGCCGCTGGTTCGCAACAGCACCGTTACGGTCTGCGCACTCTCCGGACCAGTAGCCAGCGCCTTTTCGCGGCGGGATGAGTGCACAGATTTTCTTCCGGCGCAGTTCATCGTGACATAACCGCGTATCATAAGCGCCATCCGCTGCGGCTGACCTGATTTTTCGATGAGTCTGTCGGATTAGCCCGGGGAAGGCCTCTGAGTCTGTCACATTGTTCAGCGACAGGTCCGCACAGATGATTTCATGTGTTTTGCTGTCAACGGCCAGATGCAGCTTACGCCAGATACGACGGCGTTCTTTGCCGTGTTTTTTGACTTTTCATTCGCCTTCACCAGAGACCTTCAGCCCGGTGGAATCAATCACCAGATGCGCGATTTCGCCCCGGGTGGGCGTTTTGAAGCTGACATTAACCGACTTTGCCCGCCTGCTGACGCTGGTGTAATCCGGGCAGCGCAACGGAACATCCATCAGGGCAAAAATGGAATCAATGAAGCCCTGAGCAGCCCGAAGGGGCAGCCGGAATACGCGTTTAATCACCAGGACAGTGGTGATGGCAGGGTCAGAATAGCGCTGAGGCCTTCTCCGTGGTGAAGGCGTTGCTGATTCATACCAGGCCTGAATAACGTCATCATCCAGCCAGAAAGTCATGGAGCCACGGTTGATAAGGGCTTTGTTGTAGGTGGGCCAGTTTGTCATTCTGAACTTTTGCTTTGCCACGGAACGG
>NZ_JACVTS010000074.1:0-760 GCF_016624545.1 Erwinia sp. S38
TAAAAAGCCTCAAGCACCGGGCGGGATTATACTTTAGCGCATGAGTTATTATATTTGTTTCTGCTCCCTATGCGTGAAACTGCGTACGGTATCGCAATTTTCGTGTAATTAATTTATTATTTCATCTGCGCATTGATCTGATGCTATTAATTAAAGTCAGTTTGTTATTTATTCGTGTTATGTGATTTGGTTATTGGTTTTATAGAGATGGTTTTGTTTTTATTAAATTAATTAACTCGGTGATATTATTAATAGCTGTAATCGATTCACTTTACTTTCTCCAGCGACGAGAATCGTAGATAGCCAAACCATCCACGCTATTTTCCTTGCTGGCCCTCAAACCATTCCCAGGCGACATAAGGTAAGTACTTTTGTTGCTCTAAAAAGGACGGGGTTATCAGCGTTCACTGATAACCCCGTTTTGATGGTGCCGTCAGCTATGCCCTGACGCATCAGCCTGAAAACGGGGGATTGCGCCCCCGTCCAGGTCGCTACTTACCGGATTCGTAAGCCATGAAGGCAGCCACCTCTCTGTCACCACTCTTCCAGCGCAATTCGCAAAGCGTCTCACGGGTAAAGTAGGTAAATATCAAAACGGTAATACAGAGTATTAACACGATAGTGATTATGGGTGGTATTTTCATCGCTCTTGCTCCTTGCATTACTGCGGGTAAGAGGCTACTCTGATGTTCTGTGGACATAGAGGATGCCTCGTTGGTGATTAACATTACCTTCGGGGCTTTCTTCTTTTTATCCCTCA
>NZ_JACVTS010000075.1:0-591 GCF_016624545.1 Erwinia sp. S38
GGGGTGCTGCACGACTCGGCGCACGGCGACCACGTCACCATCCGTAACTACCGACGCAACGTGCTGCGCACGCCGTCGAACAACAAAATCCGGCTGGATGACAACCGGGGACAGGAGCACATCAAGGTCTCGACGGAGTACGGCGGCAAAAGCCAGCTGAACCTCGGTCACCTGGTGGACAGCGAACGGAAGCAGCGCGGCGAAGGTTTTGAGCTGCGGACCGACAGCTGGGGCGCGATACGGGCGCAGAAAGGGATATTTATCTCGGCGGATGGCCAGGCGAAGGCGCAGGGCGAGGTGCTGGAGATGCAGCCAGCGGTCAGTCTGCTGAAAGGCGCGGTGAACCAGGTGACAGGATGGGGACCGATTGCGCAGGCTCACTATAACGTTGCCCCGGATGCTGAGCCGCTGAGAGCATTAGTTTCAGGTGCCAGTAAGCTTACAGAATCCACGCTGCTGATGTCAGCACCGAAGGGTATCGCCGCCGTCACGCCGGAATCGGCTTTAGTCCACAGTGAGAAAGGCCTGTATCTGCAGAGTCTGGGCGAAATCAACATCAGTACGGCGAAGCGCTATTCAGTTAACGCGAGC
>NZ_JACVTS010000076.1:0-571 GCF_016624545.1 Erwinia sp. S38
TTTTCACTCCCCTCGCCGGGGTTCTTTTCGCCTTTCCCTCACGGTACTGGTTCACTATCGGTCAGTCAGGAGTATTTAGCCTTGGAGGATGGTCCCCCCATCTTCAGACAGGATATCACGTGTCCCGCCCTACTCATCGAGTTCACAGAAGGTGTGTCTTTGTGTACGGGGCTGTCACCCTTTACTGCGCGACTTTCCAGACGCTTCCACTGACACACAAACTGATTCAGACTCTGGGCTGTTCCCCGTTCGCTCGCCGCTACTGGGGGAATCTCGGTTGATTTCTTTTCCTCGGGGTACTTAGATGTTTCAGTTCCCCCGGTTCGCCTCATGCCACTATGTATTCATGACATGATAGTGTGACGAGTCACACTGGGTTTCCCCATTCGGGTATCGCCGGTTATAACGGTTCATATCACCTTACCGACGCTTATCGCAGATTAGCACGCCCTTCATCGCCTCTGACTGCCTAGGCATCCACCGTGTACGCTTAGTCGCTTAACCTCACAACCCACAAGCGTCCCGAAAGACGGATGTCAGTTGCAAGCATTTGAGAGACTCGAACATACCG
>NZ_JACVTS010000078.1:0-522 GCF_016624545.1 Erwinia sp. S38
CTTGTACCGACCCCGCCTGACGCCAGCGTCCTGCTGGCGTCTCCTGGCCAGCTGCTTTCACCTCGGCGCTGCGGATTGCCCGTCCGCCGCACAGGCTGGCTCCCTTTCGGCTATGCGTGTCGCTGCCTGATCGGAATGGGGCAATTTCCTGAAAGCAACGCTGAAGTCACAAAGCGGACTGGCGGATTACCCGACCGCTGCACAGGTTGGCTCCCTTTCGGCTATGGGGGGCGCCGCCTGATCTGAAAGGGGCATTTTCCTGAAGGCAATACTGAAGTCACAAACCGGACTGGCGGATTACCCGTCCGCTGCACAGGCTGGCTCCCTTTCAGCTATGGGGTTCGCCGCCTGATCTGAAAGGGCCATTTTCCTGAAGACGACACTGAAGTCATGAAGCAGACTGGCGGATTTCCCGGTTGGGCATCCACAGCGCTGAACGTAGAGAGGAAGCCCGGATTCGGCCGCATGGACGCGGACGAAAAGTGCAGCCGGGGCAGGACGCCCCGTCTGCACTGGTCCGAA
>NZ_JACVTS010000079.1:0-488 GCF_016624545.1 Erwinia sp. S38
CCAGTCTGCGCCGATTTTGGGGTTGAGATGGATTTTAACCTCATCCTCGCAAAATACGGGATGTTCGCTGCTGCACCAGGCAAGCGCTTCTGTGATAGCGGCCATTTTCTCTTCTTTGTGCGGGTGCGAATATGCAGAATTGGCGCAGCTCTGCGCCAGACCAGTCCGGCTGCAGGAAGCCGGCGCCGAACCGTTGACGCATGTAAACGTCAGCCTGTCATCTTATTGATTTTCATTGCCGGAAGCCCGGTGCTCCAGCGAGAACGCTGATAGCCAAAATCGCCCGGCGAGTGCTTAATCAACTGACGTAACAGTGTGCAAACAGACTCAAACGGCCAGCGGAGTCCGCGCCCGGGAGGAAGCGATTTCAGGCCTTCGAGTCCATAAAATGTGAACCAGTTAATCCAGCGGCCTACAGATGAACGGGCACAGCAAAACGTTCTGGCAACATAGCTAACGCGATCGCCATGATGAAGCATCAGCATGGC